>JBILPP010000080.1:0-6915 GCA_044373765.1 Bacteroidia bacterium | reverse complement strand
GCTGCTGCTGCTTTAATAGCTGATGGCAACGTTATAGCAGCAGCGCAAGAAGAAAGGTTTTCACGCATAAAAAGCGATTCCTCTTTTCCTATTCATTCAATAGATTATTGCTTAAAAGAAGCTGGTTTAAAACTAACGGATATTGATGCATTTGTTTTTTACGAAAAGCCATTTTTAAAATTTGAGCGACTAATTGAGACCTATTTTTATTTAGCTCCATCTGGGTTTATATCTTTCGTAAAATCAATACCTTCTTGGTTAAAAGAAAAATTATTTTTGAAGAATGAAATAAAAAAACATTTGAAAGCATATGATTCCAATTGTAATTGGACGAAAACTAAAATATTATTTTCAAGTCATCATTTATCTCATGCAGCAAGTGCCTTTTTTGTTAGCAATTTTAACAATTCAGCCATTTTAACTATAGACGGTGTGGGTGAATGGGCTACTTCTTCTATTGCTTTAGGACAGGATAATAAAATTACTACACTATTGGAAATGCGTTTTCCAAATTCTGTTGGATTACTTTATTCTAGTTTTACTTATTTCTTAGGTTTTGAAGTTAATAATGGTGAATATAAAGTAATGGGATTGGCTCCTTTTGCTGAAGATGAAGACGAACAAGTTATCTGTTTTAAAAGAATCATAACTAGTAATATTGTTAAAATTTTCGAAGACGGTTCTATTGAACTAAATCCATTTTATTTTAAATATGCGAGTTCACTAAAAATGATTCATGAAAAAAGATTTGAATTGCTTTTAGGAATTAAAATAAGGAGAACAAATGATGCCATTTTAAAAGTACATTATTGCCTTGCAAAAGCATTGCAATTAGTACTTGAGGATATAGTAATGAAAATGGCAATTAAAGCCAAACAAATTACTGGCTCAAATAAATTATGCTTGGCTGGAGGAGTTGCTTTAAATTGCGTTGCCAATGGCAAGTTATTAGAAAGCAACGAATTTGATAATATATACATACAACCTGCTGCCGGAGATGCTGGTGGAGCTTTAGGTGCTGCATTATCAGCCCACCATATGTATTATCATATACCAAGAAAATATAACGCTAGTTTTGATTTAATGTTAGGCTGTAAATTAGGCCCAAGTTTCGCTTTGTTAACCATTGAAAATGCTTTAAAAAGAAGTAACCTTTCGTATAAAAAATTAAGTGAAAATGAATTGATTCAAAAAACTAATGATTTGCTAATAAATGGCAATATTATTGGATGGTATCAAGGTAGAATGGAGTTTGGGCCAAGGGCTCTAGGAAGTAGAAGTATTATTGCAAATCCGTTAATGCCAAATACACTTTCTGATTTAAATATAAAAGTAAAAAAAAGGGAAGGTTTTAGACCTTTTGCTCCAATTATGTTAAAGGAAGAATTTGAAAGATTATTTGGACAAAAACATGATTCTATTTACATGCTCTTTGTACATAAGATTTTACCAAAATATAGAATAAAAGTTCCTCTTTATGATGATGATATTTATAGAACGGTTAATCTTGCTAGATCGGTTTTACCTGCTATTACTCATGTTGATTATTCATCAAGAATTCAAACTGTTACCGAATCTACTAATAAATTGATGTATCAACTATTGGTTGAGTTTAAAAAAAGAACTGGGTTTGGAGTATTAGTAAATACTAGCTTTAATATCAAAGATGAGCCAATTGTATGTACTCCAGAAGATGCAATCAATTGTTTTTTAAACACCAATATTGACGCACTTATTATTGAAAATTATTTAATCATTAAATAGTGGCATATGGACTTTATAAAAGATTTTTTTGACTTTTTGAAATCACAAAAAAAGTGGTGGTTAATTCCAATAATGTTAGCACTTATAGTACTGGGATTATTACTAATATTTGCTGAAAGTTCAGCGGTATCAACCTTTCTTTACCCAATTTTTTAAATACATTACAATGAAATTAGTAAAGACATATGAAACCAATAACGCTATTGTTTTAGGATTTTTAGTATTGGGATTCATTTTTACTCAAGCTTGGTTTTATTATATTGCAATTACCGTTCTAGTTATATCTGTTTTTAATGCATACAGTGCTAAGAAAATTGCACAATTCTGGATAGAATTAGGCAAAATATTGGGTTATGTTAATAGCACGATAATTTTAGGACTCTTTTTCTTTTTACTACTTTCACCTTTTGCTTTAATTATAAGGGTATTTATGAAAAAGAATAATTCTTCTAAAACCTCCAACTGGGAGGTCAATAATTATAGGTTAGATTTTACAAAGCCATTTTGATGAATTCGATTACTTTGATTTTTTTAGCTAATTATCTAAAGCCGGTATTCCTTAATTAAGTTGAAATGTTTCTTAGATTCTGTTTTATATGGTGCAAGAGACAGTGTTTTTGAATGGGATTATAGATTTAGTTTATTTCTATTTCTATCTATTACTAATGTACATTCTGTTTTAAATTTCTTTACCTGTTGCATTTCTAGCCTAATGATTAATACTTGGTAATGAAGTTTAAGGAAGATCCTTTTCTTTTATCGTACTTATTTTATTGGGGTGACTTTTTTGTTCTTTTGGCAGGAATAGTTATCGTAGCGATTCGTTTTGGGTTTTACTATCTAGGATATCTTAAATTGATCTTCTATTGATATGAATTTATCAGAACCTAAATTTATTTAATTAACCTCAATATCCAATCAACATCATGCATGTTTTTTTTATTTTTTTTAATGTGATCCAAAATAAAAACATGGGATTAACCATGAAAATTAACATGGGAATATATGTGCCTCCTATCGCTACGTCTAATACCAAATAGATTCCGATATGCATAAAAACTAAAAGTATACCATACACAAAAGCATATTTTTTATTAATTATTGAAACGACTGCAAATAATTCTATTATTAGAGTGAATGCTAAAACAAACATCACTCCAAATGAATATTTATCTAATAAATTTATTATTTGCCTAGCATTGGTTATGTGTGCAATATTACCATCATTTACAAAGCCAAAGTAGTTGGTTTTCATGATTTGTAAAGGCATTAGTAAACCATCCGTTATCCAGTTTAATCCAGAAGTGTTTAACTTAGATATGGCGGATATGGTATAGCTTATTGATATGAGTTGAACAGAAAATTGAATTCGGTATTTTTCTATATCAAAATCTAAATATATTTTTTTGATACTGTAAGCAAAAAATTGGGCAAAGAAAATTCCTGTAATCATGGTATTTCTATTGAAATCACTGTTAGAGTCTTCTAGTGAAAATGCAAATAAACTGATCAGTGACAAACCCAGCAAAGACCACCAAATATGTTTTTCCATAATATAGAAATATATTAGTAGGAGATTAGTTGATAACAAAAATATTTTGGCATTATAACTTAAATAAAAACTTCCTGGTAATAATTTAAAAATGCTTTCAGGGGTTGGCGCATAATTATACCGAGAAAAAACTAACAAAAATGATAGCAACCAGATCAAAGAAAATGATGATTTCATTATAGTCCATTCTATCTTTGAATAGGAATTTTTGTTTAAAAATGGAATCATTTTATTGTATTTATTTTAAGTCCATTGAAAATAATATTACCCATACTAAAATATCCTTTTGAGTTATAATGTTTATTAACTACCCAATAATCTTTAGCGATATCATTATTTCTGTAGTATTCATTAAATGATTCAAACAATAAAGTAACATATGGTTTTTCTTTCAATTGTTGAATCAATTCAAATGGTTGAATAGCTCCATCAATTAATTCGGTAGGAAGTGGATGGATTAACAAATGATATTCAATTTGATTTTTTAAACAAAACTGTGCTGTTTGTTCGACTTGATATGTAATTAATGAAACTGCTTGTTTTTCTTTTTGCTGTATATTGTTTTCACTTATTAAGTTTTCATTGTATTTATAAAAAACATGCATGAAAGCCCTAAAAACATGTGAAATATGATATAAGAATTCCCAACTAGGTCCTACTTTTCCTGAAACGGTTCCATCCTCGTTAAACCTTTCCAATCCACCTCTCCAAATCACATCACTTACATCGGTAGAGTTAATGCATTCGATTACAATTTGAGGCTTTAACGACATTAACTTATTTGTTAATATTTTATTATTGTAAAAAACATCACTTCCACAAGATCCCGCATTATATATTTTGTATTTAACCTCATTATTCAGATTTATGCAATATTCAAACTTTCTAACCCAAGAACTATCATATGGTGCACCATCTCCTTCAGTAAATGAGTCGCCCAAACAAATGATTTTTATTGATGAAGTATCTTTAATAAAAGTTCGAATTGATTTTTCTCTATTTCCGAGTTCATTATACTGATTAAAATATTGCCATTCTTTTTCCTTTTTTATCCTTGAAGTGTTTGGTTTGTTGGTATAGTACCAATTAGGTTTATTAACCTTGTACTTGTATGAATAGCTTTTTCCTTTAACCTCTGACCTTGTTTTATATTTTTCAGAAATCCTTAAAAAAACCTCTAAGCAAACAAAAAATATGAGTATGGAAATCAAAAATTTATTTAAAAATTGTTTCATACATTTCTTGCTTTTTACATTTTATAACTTTTCCTTCATAATAAAAGTACATCCTATTTATTTTAACCTTTTTATTATTGTGAGTATACTTTAGATTATTTATTTTAGTAATATTTAACATTTGTTTTCCAATTTCATGTAACACAGAATCACTTTCCATCCCATGACCATGCTCAAAATTATTTTTTTCGCAAATCGTGGTATACATATGTGCCAAATTTGTTCCTGTTGTATTTAAGTCAGTACATTTTATCATTTTATTTTCATTGTCTGTAAAATAGAAAACATAAGAATAATCGGCAAAGGAGTTGTACATAGAGAATTTAGAAAACGGATGCGCTTCGCCAAATATAATGACACCAATAAAATAGATTAAAACAATAATAAATCCGCTTGACTTATAAATTAGTTGTTTCATGAAATTTTATTTTCGATCCATTGCCAAATCTCCCAATCTTGTTTACCCCAGTTATGATAAACATGCATAAAAGATGGTTTATAGCTTGTGTTAAATCCATCATCAGTCAGTATTCCCTCATTGCTATTTAACATCAATCCATTGTTGAAGTAATCTGCTATAAAGTTCCACTTTTTAGATAGGGTAGGATGGTTGCTTAATCCAAACTCCCAAGCAGTTGCAATTAAAGTGCCTTGGTCACGCGTTTTCCAGGTTAGCTGGGTAAATATATGCATGGTTTTTTGGTGCCAAGTATTTAAAAAATCCTCACTTTGATCATTAAATAGAAAGACTCCGCCATTCCAATGCTGCCAATTCTTATTTTTTATTTTCAGGTTAAAAGTTTCTGCTATTTGTATTGATAAATGGTCACACTCATCTTGCCATATGTCATTCCCATGTGTATCGTACCATTTTTGATTCCATTTATTAAATACAATTCCATTCGGCTTTTCTTGATTCTTTTTTAGATTGACTTCATACATTACAATTTCTCCTGTGTTCAGATGCCAAGTTCTTGTTTTTCTATTGAAATGAAATTCCTGATTTAAAACAAATTTGGGGTAACTCAATGCAAATTTTATTGCAGTTAGACTTTTCTTAAAAATTGTTTTATTCAAATTATCAAATAAAAACTGCAATTCAGTTGCTTTCTTAATTAGATATGGATCTTTAATAGTTTTCAGTTCTATGCTTTCCATATAATCATAGTATATTGTTCTGTTTTTTTTCCATTCTTCAGAACAGTTGCAATTAACTGCATATGCACTAAATTTCCGTAATTTACAATGATCTGGGGCAAATGTTATTGGGGATACATATTCATTAAAAATGTTGTCGCAGCTATCAGAAACAGCTATTACATCAGTGTCTAAGTAACAATAATTATTGCCCTTGGGGAGAAATTTGTTTAATCCTGTTTTTAAATAAATACTTGCTTGATGGTGATTATATTTTTTATCAATTTTTACATCAATAATTTTATCATGGTTCACAGTAATTTCATTTCTGGATGAATCTGTTACTACAATAATTTCATTTTTTGAAAAATGTCTTAAATACAATAATGAAAAATGTAACGTGTCTATATGTTCTGTTGATCCACAAACCACAAAAACAAAAATATTTTTACTCATAACTATTGTTTTTATACCAAGCTACCATTTCATTTATACCATCTTCTATTTTGCATTCGGGCTTAAATTGAATATATTGTTCTAATTTATTTGTGTTGCTATATGTTGATATTAATTCATTGTCCGGCAAATTAGTGAAATTAATCTTGGGCTCTTTTCCTATTGATTGTGCAATTAGTTTAGCATATTGTAAAACCGAAATTGGAGAGCCTAAGCCAATGTTAAATATTTTATGTGTGCCAATCTTTTCAAATTGGATTTTATTTATTAATAATTCTATGGCTTTTATAATATCACTTACATGAGTGAAATCTCTATAAACATTCCCTTTATTATAAATATTAATAGGTAATCCTTTATCAATATTACTCATGAATTTATAGGCTGCCATATCTGGCCTTGTCCACGAACCGTATACTGTAAAAAACCTCAAACCTATAGCTATTAACCCAAATTGAGCACAATAATTTTCAATCATTACTTCACTCATTTTTTTAGAAGTTCCGTAAAACGATAGTTGTGATTGTGTATTGCTTTCTTCGCTCATTAATTGCTGATTAGGACTATAAACTGATGAACTACTGGCATAAATGAGGTGTTTCACTCCGTTTTTTCTGCATTGTTCCAATACATTAAACGTTCCATGTAAATTGGTTTCAAAGTATTTAGCTGGATTAATAAGCGAGCCAGATATTCCCGTTTCTGCGGCCAAATGAATTAAAACATCAGGTTTAGTATTTAGGTTATCTAAAAAGGTATTCGCTATGTCTC
>JBILPP010000079.1:0-6924 GCA_044373765.1 Bacteroidia bacterium | reverse complement strand
GATTATGCGGTGCATATTGAAAATGGAAGCATGTATAATACACCAAGTGTATTTGCAATTTTTGTTTGTATGCATACCTTACGTTGGATTAAAGCAATTGGTTTAGAAGCGATGGAGAGCAGAAACATTGCAAAAGCTAATTTACTTTACAACGAGATTGACCGCAATACACTTTTTACCGGAACTGTAGCCAATGAAGACCGTAGCCGCATGAATGTTAACTTTATTTTAAACAATGCTGAGTTTGAAGCTGAATTTTTAAAGTTCTGTGATACTAAAAACTTAGTTGGTTTAAAAGGCCACCGTTCTGTAGGTGGATTGCGTGCAAGCTTATATAATGCGTTAGATATTGAGAGTGTGCAAGTATTGGTTGATGCCATGCAAGAGTTTGAAGCGAGTAAAAAGTAGTTGATTGGTTGATAAGTTGATAGGTTGATTCGTTTGTAGGAATAAGATTTTTATGAACGTTAGAGCTTATGTATAATAGTTTTACCGAATTAAATGTTTGGAAAGAATATAGGATACTGAGAAAGAAAATATCTGTTTTGGTAAAACAATTTCCTGATTACGAAAAGTACAATTTAACAGGTCAAATTCTTCGCTCTTCAAAATCGCCATGCTCAAACATTGCAGAGGGACACGGGAGGTTTTATTACCAAGAGAACATTCAATTTTTTAGAATAGCAAGAGGCTCTTTATGTGAAACACTTAATCACCTGACTGATGAATTTGGATAATGAATATATATCTTTAGAGCAGTTTAATGAACACGAATCACAAATTGATTTATGTGTAAAACTAACCAATGGATATATTTCATTTTTAGAAAAACAAAAAGAGAAAACTAAATCAACCAACAACAGTTAATCAAAAACTAGTAAACCAGTAACTAATAACTAAAACATGATAAAAATATTAGCAAACGATGGAATTGATGCCAATGGCAAAAAGATTTTAGAAGCAGCTGGTTTTATTGTTGATACCAATAAAATTGCTCAAGAAAACTTGGCGGTAGAACTTAATAACTATGATGCTATTTTGGTTCGTAGCGCGACTAAAGTTCGTAAAGATTTAATAGATGCTTGCCCTAATTTGAAACTAATAGGCAGAGGTGGTGTAGGAATGGATAATATTGATGTGGCTTATGCTAAAAACAAAGGCATTACTGTAATTAACACCCCTGCATCTTCAAGCGTATCAGTAGCAGAGCTGGTATTTTCTCATATTTTTAGTGGCTCTCGTTTTTTACAATTAACCAACCGAGTGATGCCTACAAATGGCAATGCCGAGTTTGGTAACTTAAAGAAAATTGCCAGTAACGGTATTGAGTTACAAGGCAAAACCATGGGTATTTACGGATTTGGAAGAATTGGCCAAGAGGTCGCAAAAATTGCCATTGGTCTAGGAATGAAAGTTTTGGCTTTTGACCCATATGTAAGCACGCTAGACTTAAGTTTAAACTTACCCGCTTTAGGCGAAAACTCTCGTATTAAAGTTACAATTAACACGGTAAGTGAAGAGTCGGTAATTACACACTCTGATTTTATAACCTTCCATGTTCCGTTTAATGAAGGCGATAAAGCCATTATTGATGCTGCGAAGATGGCAAAAATGAAAAAAGGTGTAGGCCTAATAAACTGCTCTCGTGGCGGTGTAATTAGCGAAATAGATTTATTGGCTGCTTTAAATAACACACATGTTGCTTTTGCAGGCTTGGATGTGTTTGAAAAAGAACCCCCAGTAAACATAGATATTCTTCAACACAACCACATTAGCTTAAGTCCACATGTTGGAGGCAGTACCGTGGAAGCTCAAAACCGCATAGGCATTGAGTTAGCAGAAAAAGTAATTGAGTTTTTTAAGAAGTAATACATTTACTATTCATTTTAAAAAGCACAAATCACTTTGTGCTTTTTTTTTGTGCTAGCTTCATTAATAGGCATTGAATAAGCAATATTTAAAAAATTACCATTAATTCGCAAATCAGATTTATAGCTGAATAAAATTTAAACATGGCAATAGTAAAACCTTTTAAAGCATTACGTCCTTCGCGCGATAAAGTTGCACAAGTATCCGCTCCTTCCTACGATTCGGGTAATAGAGAAAAATCATATCAAGAACTACAAAATAACCCATATAGTTATTTGCATGTAGTTAAGCCTTATTTGCATTTTAAAAACGAAAAGAAAAACCCCGAAAAACATTTTCCAATTGGGTTAGATTATTTGGCAAAATTTAAAGAAGAAGGTTGGTTTATTAAAGACGAAAACGATTCGTATTATATTTATCGTGTTATAAAAGGAAGTAACGCCTATACTGGAATTATTGCCGCTGCAAGTATTGATGACTATAACAATAACATCATCTTAAAACATGAGAATACGCTAACAGAAAAACAAAATGAATTAGCTGATCATATTCGTTGGTTTAAACAGTTAGGCAACCCCGTTTTGTTAACTTATCAAGACTCCAATAAAATAGATGCATTGATGGAACACTACATTGAAAACCATGTTCCAGAATATAACTTTATTAGTGCAGATCAATTAAAACACAACCTTTGGGTAGTAAATAAAAAGGAAGATATCAATACCATACGCGAAGAATTTGAACAAATACCATACTTATATATTGCTGATGGACATCATCGCAGCGCAGGATCTGCAGCATATTGCGAGTATAAGAGAACGGCAGAACCTTTATATAACGGAGAAGAATTATTTAATTATTTTCCAGTATGTTTAATACCTGCTTCTAAACTACACATATTCGAATACCACCGTTTGGTTAAAGATGAAATAGTAAATATGGCTGATTTTATAGCTCGAGTTGCAACTTATTTCGAGGTGATACCGAGCGGCAATCTTCCGGTTCAACCTCTAAAATCAAGAGAATTTGGTTTGTATTTTAACCATACCGCTTATTTATTAAAACTTAAACCCGAAATTGCATCAACACTTGATGGCGTGCTATCCAACCTAGATGTAAGTATAGTAGAGGAATTTTTACTGAAACGTATTTTTCAAATAAAAGACAGTAAAACAGACAAGCGTTTATCGTTTTTAGATGGCAGTAAAGGCATTTTAACATTACAAGAAACCATAGACAATAAAGAATTTGACTTGGCTATAACTTTATACAAAACCACGGTTGAAGAAGTAAAGTCAGTAGCAGAAAATAACTTAATTATGCCACCAAAATCGACCTGGATAGAACCCAAATTAAGGACAGGTTTAATTATTTACGAAACAGAATAATAAATTATACTCAACATTAATAAGTCCTATACCAAATATCATATAATTGAGACTTATGATGTTTATCAGCGTATCATTATTGTTGGAAAATGATGGATAGCGGTTGATGGATTTAACCTTACCTTTGTTTACGAATTTTAAAAAATAATACAATGACAACAAATAACACCGAACACTTAGAGTGCTTAATTATTGGTAGCGGACCTGCAGGTTATACTGCTGCTATTTATGCCGCTCGTGCCGATATGAAACCTGTTGTATACGCTGGTATGCAGCCAGGCGGACAGTTAACCATTACCACAGATGTAGAAAACTACCCTGGCTATCCAGATGGCATTATGGGGCCAGAAATGATGGAAAATTTCCGTAAACAAGCCGAACGTTTAGGTTCAGATGTGCGTTACGGAATGGTTACTGCTGTTGATTTTAGTGGCAAACCTCCATATAAAGTAATTGTTGACGAAAAGAAAGAAATTACGGCAGATACCATCATCATATCTACAGGTGCATCAGCAAAATGGTTAGGTATACCCAGCGAAGAAAGATTAAACGGTTACGGGGTTTCTGCTTGTGCTGTTTGCGATGGTTTCTTTTTTAGAGGAAAAGACGTAGCTATTGTTGGCGCAGGAGATACGGCTTGCGAAGAAGCAAGTTACTTAGCAAAAATCTGTAACAAAGTAACCATGATTGTGCGCAGGGATGAATTCCGCGCTTCAAAAGCCATGCAATACCGTGTACTGAATACACCAAATATTGAGGTATTGTTTAACAGTGAAACCGATGAAATTTTGGGTGATAAAAAAGTAGAGGGCATGCGCATTAAAAATACTGTTACAGGCGAAAAAACAGAATATGTGATACAAGGATTCTTCGTGGCCATTGGTCATAAACCAAACACAGATGTATTTAAACCTTTTATTGATATGGACGAAACTGGTTACATTAAAACCATTCCGGGTAGCAGTAAAACAAACGTTGAAGGAGTATTTGCCTGTGGTGATGCACAAGATAAAATATACCGTCAAGCTGTTACTGCAGCTGGGTCAGGCTGTATGGCTGCATTAGATGCCGAGCGTTATTTAGCCGCAAAACACGCACCTGCTCAGGCATAATAAATTATCATGAACTGGAAAAAAATAGAGCAAATAGAGCAATTGGTTGATATTGATGTACAATCTCATCAAGCTCCAGTTATTGTGTTTAAACACAGTACCCGCTGCAGCATTAGTTCGGCAGCATTAGCTCGTTTAGAACGTAGTTGGAATGAAACTGAAATGGAAGAAGTTCAGGCTTATTATTTAGATCTAATTGCACACCGAACCACATCAAATGCCGTTGCTGATCATTACGAAATTGAACATCAATCGCCACAAGTATTAGTAATAAAAAAGGGCGATTGTATTTACAACGAATCGCACATGGGAATTGATTACGAAGAATTGAAAGAAGTAATTTTGAAATAACAAAAAAGGCCTCGATTTATAAGTCGAGGCCTTTTTTGTTTATCCATTGAAACAAATCAAGCGAACATCAAATTTGATAATTATAACATCATATGAAAAAAATAATAATCGTATCAATCGCCATAATAGGCTCACTTGGAGTTAAGGCACAAACAAAAAGCTGCTGCTCACTTGGAGTTACTAACCAAAATGCCATGCTGGCAAGCAACACCGAATTTGCTTTAACACATCAAGAACCGCTAGCGTATAAACTTGATAATCCATCTGGAGAGATGGTAAGCATGAAAACAGCAGACAGTATAAATGCATCAGGATATTTAATTAAATCGAAAGTACCCAGCAACAAATACTTATTTGTATTTCATGAGTGGTGGGGATTAAACGACCACATTAAACGTGAAGCAGAGCATTTATTTGCAAGCTTTAAAGATGTAAACGTTTTAGCTATTGATTTATATGATGGCAAAATGGGAGCTACACGAGAAGAAGCTCAGAAACTAATGATGGGCATGAGTGAGGTAAGAAGCAAAGCCATTGTTGAAGCCGCATTTAAGTTTGTAGGAAAAAAGGCTCAAGTGGCAACCTATGGCTGGTGCATGGGCGGAGCTTGGAGTTTGCAAGCTGCATTAATTGGCAAAAAACAAGTTAAAGCATGTGTAATGTATTACGGAATGCCTGAAGGTAATGTTGACCGGTTAAAATCTTTGAACTGCGAGGTACTTGGCATATTTGCCACACAAGATAAATTTATAAATGTAGAATTGGTTAGCACATTTGAAAGCAACATGAAAAAAGCAGGTAAAAAACTTACTGTATTTAATTATGTAGCAGACCATGCGTTTGCGAATCCAAGTAATCCAGGTTATAATAAAACAGCAAAAGATGATGCATTTTTAAAAGCCAGTAACTTTTTAATTACAAAATTTGGATTGATGAAACACTAAGTAGTAACCAGTAAATAGAGGGGGCAAAACAACCCGCGAGCAAAGCTGCGCGGGTTGTTTATTTTACAATCAACATAAACAAAAAAGCCTCAACTTACGTTGAGGCATTTTTTTGTGGTTTTACATAATTAAAACCTGTAAACTATAACTATTGAGCGAGTTATTCTCCCATTTCAACCTTACCTGTGAAGGTTCCTGCAAAGGCTTTTTCTTTTACTTTAGCCTCAATTTCATCTGCTAATTCTGGGTTATCTAAAAACAATTGTTTAACGGCCTCGCGGCCTTGCCCTAGCTTAGTGTCTCCATAGCTAAACCATGATCCACTTTTCTTAACAATTTCCATATCACTACCTAGATCTACAATCTCCCCTACTTTAGAAATTCCTTCACCATAAATGATATCAAACTCTACCGTACGGAATGGTGGCGCAACTTTATTTTTAACCACCTTAACTTTGGTTCGGTTACCTACAATGTCATTACCTTCTTTTATTTGGCCAATTCTACGGATATCTAAACGTACTGAAGCGTAGAACTTCAATGCATTACCACCAGTAGTGGTTTCAGGGTTACCAAACATTACTCCTATTTTTTCACGCAACTGGTTAATAAAAATACAAATACAACCTGTTTTGTTAATGGTACCTGTTAATTTACGTAAGGCCTGACTCATTAAACGGGCTTGTAAACCCATTTTACTATCACCCATATCACCCTCAATTTCGGCTTTAGGAACCAATGCAGCCACCGAGTCAATTACAATAATATCAATTGCACCCGAACGAATTAATGCATCAGCTATCTCTAATGCTTGTTCACCATCATCAGGCTGGGAGATTAATAAATTATCTACGTCAATACCCAATTTTTGAGCATATCCTTTGTCAAAAGCATGTTCAGCATCAATAAATGCAGCCATACCACCTTTTTTCTGCACTTGCGCAATGGCGTGTTGTGCCAAGGTAGTTTTACCTGATGATTCTGGGCCATAAATTTCTATAATACGCCCTGTAGGGAAACCACCAATTCCTAATGCAATATCAAGCCCTAATGAACCTGTTGATATTGACTCTACTCCTTCTACTGTGCCACCATCCAATTTCATGATGGTGCCTTTACCATAAGTTTTTTCAAGCTTATCAATAGTTAATTGAAGTGCTTTTAATTTTTCTTTGTTGTCTGCGCTCATATAATTTGTTATTAGTTTTTCTGTTAATTATTTTTCGAATTTCAACCAATCAAACCTAAAAACAATTTTTT
>JBILPP010000078.1:0-6937 GCA_044373765.1 Bacteroidia bacterium | reverse complement strand
CCACCAATAAAGTATGTCCATTTGCAAAAATCGACATCAATACGGCATCAACCACATCGTGTTGCCCAATAATTACTTTACCTATTTCGCTTTTTAATTCTTTATATTTTTGGTGAAGCGCATTGGCTGCTTCCACATCGTTTGTGAAGTTTGATATGCTCATTTATAAAATAGTTATTTAGTGATAAACTCATTAAGGTTACCGCAGGTTTTATACTGCTCACTAATTTGTATATAAAATGCTTTCTTGTGTTTTTCTATCCAATTTTGCATGGCCAACATTTGTTTGCGTTGCATGGCTAAAGCTTGCATTTTTTGGTAATCATCACGCAAGTTTGCACGGTGAGGTGCTGCCTCTGATTTTAAATAAAATACACGCCACGCTTGTTGTTTATCTGGCGTTGGCAAGGTTATTAATTCTGGTTCGGTAATTTTACCCGGTTCTAATTTTTCTATCTGAAAAAAGATGTCTTTTGGTAATTCATCTAACGGAATTTTATTGGTTCCTATAGTTCCGTCAGTTATATAACCACCGTTAGATTTGGTATTTTCATCATCACTAAATTTTAACGCTGCTTTTTCAAATGTTAGGGAATCAATTTTTATTTGCCACAATAAACTGTCTAATATATCTTTGGTATGAGACACATCGCTTCTAAATACTTGTGGTTTAATTAATATATGACGCACATTAATGTCATCTCCTCTCCTGTCAACCAACTGCATAATATGATAGCCATATTTTGTTTCAATAATTTTTGAAACACTATCGGGCCTGAGTTTAAAAGCAGTAGCTTCAAATTCTGGCACCATATCACCTCGAGTAAAATAACCTAACTCACCGCGCTTTTGTGCCGACCCCTTATCATCACTATAAATTAAAGCAAGTGTTCCAAAATTATCACCTTTTAAAACACGCTCACGCAATTCGCTGATTTTTTCATAGGCTAATTCCTTTGCTTCTTTGCTAACTTTAGGAATCATGATAATTTGCGCCAACTGAACCTCTGCGCTATAGTATGGAAGGCTATCTAATTTGTCTAATTCATTAAAAAACTTCTTTACATCAGTTGGAGAAACTTTAACATCACGCAAAATTTTACTTTGCATTTCTTGTACCAATAATCCTTCTTTTATTTTCTCTCTATTGTTGGCTTTTATTTCGGTGATGGTTTTGCCGTAATAGCTTTCCATTTCCTTTTGGCCACCTGGAAATTGTGATGAGAAGAAACGAATACGCTTTTCTAGCTCTGCATCTACCCTTTCATCACCTAAGGGAATACTGTCCCATTGAGATTGTGTTAGTAGCATACGTTCTACAACTTTTTGACGCATGATGGCACAACGAGCGCTGTCATTTAATGATCCAATGTCTTTTTGTAGTTGTTGGAATTCTACCTCTATTTCTGACTGCATGATGATATTATCACCCACAACCGCTGCAATTTCATCAATAACCTGACCTTGTGTTTGTGCTTGAGAAGCTAAACACATCAAAATTATATAACTTAAAAAAAAGAAAGTATGTTTCATTAAAATACGATAAACGAAAATTAAACCTCACTAGTGTGCATATACCAATGTGGACGTAAATATAAGCTCATACCAGCAATTAGAGAAATTATTTGTTTGCAATGACAAAACAGAACGATCCAATGTGTTATGAGCTATTGATATCGTGACCCGAACGATTATTTGTAAGCAGCCACAAAACACGGGCATAGGTCAATGAGTTATATAGTAACTATGTTAAATGGATGCTAATGGCTAGTGGTAAAGTATGCTATAACAATGCTAGCATAAGATAAATGAATGTTTAGGTCACAAAAAAAGTCGCTTAAATAAGCGACTTTAAATTACGATTATGATGTTAAAAGATTAAAGCGAAATGCGCTTAAATAAATTAACTGTTAAGCCGCTCTCTACTTTTTCAAGCATTTGAGCAACAGTTAAACTACCATCTTTAACAAACTCTTGGTTTAATAAGGTATTTTCTTTGTAGAATTTGGCCAATTTACCTTGAGCAATTTTTTCGATCATGTTTTCAGGTTTCCCTTCAGCACGAATTTGGTCTTTTGCAATTTCCAACTCACGTTCGATAACGGTTGAATCAACACCATCTTTATCCACCGCAGCAGGATTTAAAGCTGCAACTTGCATAGCAGCATCTCTTCCAGCAGCAAGGTTCGCTTCAGTTGGAGCATTGTTCATTGCAACCAATACACCTAATCGGTTTGAACCGTGTATGTATGCAACCACATTGTTAGCTTCAACTATTTCGTATTTTACAACGTCAATTTTTTCACCAATCTTACCCACTTGCTCCATTAAGCGCTCGCTTAGTGGTTGTCCACCTAAATCTAATGCTTTTAAGGCATCAGCATTAGCTGGCTTGTTTGCTATGGCAAGGTCTGCAATGCTATTTGCAAATTTTACGAAGTCTTCATTTTTAGCAACGAAATCTGTTTCGCAGCTCAATTGAATGATGATTCCTAATTTATTATCAGCAGAAGTTTTTGCAATAATTGCACCTTCTTTTGCGTCCCTATCGGCACGGGCAGCACTAACTTTAGCACCTTTTTTACGAAGGAAATCTACAGCAGCATCAAAATCGCCATTGGTTTCGGTAAGGGCTTTTTTACAGTCCATCATACCTGCGCCTGTCATTTGGCGCAATTTGTTTACATCAGCAGCACTAATAGTACTCATTGTATTATTATTATTTGATAATTAAATAATTTTACTTTAAACGCTATACAAAAATCGGCCTTGCGGGCCGATTTAAGTTAAGTTTTATGCTTCAACAGTTTCTTCTGTTTTTTCTTTATCAGTGTCAGTTTCCTTCTCCTTTTTGCGTTCGGCTAGGCCTTCCACAATAGCATCGGTAATAACACGAGATATTAAAGCGATTGATTTTGCAGCATCATCATTTGCAGGTATAGCGAAATCAACAACAGTTGGATCTGAGTTGGTATCTACCATAGCAAAGGTTGGGATATTTAGTTTGTGTGCTTCTGCAATGGCAATGTGCTCACGCTTGATATCTACAATAAATAAAGCAGCAGGTAAACGGTTTAGGTCGGCAATACCTCCTAATACTCTATGTAATTTTTCCTTTTCGCGTTCAACCATTAAACGTTCTTTCTTAGCCATGTTGGTATAAGTACCATCAACAGCCATTTTGTCTAAGGTTTGCAATTTCTTGATTGACTTACGAACAGTACTGAAGTTTGTTAACATACCACCTAACCAACGTTCGGTTACGAAAGGCATGTTTACGCGCTTAGCTTCGTTTTCAATCATTTCTTTTGCTTGCTTTTTTGTTGCAACAAAAAGGATTTTACGACCTGATTTTACAATGTTTTTGATGGCGTTTGCGGCCTCTTCAAGCTTAACAGCAGTTTTGTTAAGGTCGATAAGGTGGATTCCATTTTTCTCCATAAAAATGTACGGAGCCATCTTAGGATTCCATTTGCGGGTTAAGTGACCGAAGTGCACACCAGCTTCCAACAACTCTTGTTGTGTGATTTGTGACATATAATTTTTAAAAAATAAAGACTAACGTTTAACGAATTGGAAACGCTTACGAGCTTTCTTCTGACCTGGTTTTTTACGTTCAACCATACGAGGATCACGTGTCATTAAACCTACTGCCTTTAAAGCTGGTTTCAATTCTGGATTATGTTTTACTAAAGCACGAGCAACACCCAATTTAATGGCATCTGCCTGTCCAGCAACTCCACCACCAGCTACATTACAACTAACGTCAAACTGATCCATAGTGCCTGTAATTTCGAATGGTTGGAAAATACTGTGCTGCAAAACTATTGTAGGGAAGTAAGTTTTTGACTCACGACCGTTTACTTCAAATTTTCCTGTGCCCGCTGTAATGTATACACGAGCAACTGAAGTTTTTCTTCTACCTAATGCGTTTATAACTTCCATCTCTTAGAATTTTAATGCTTTTGGCTGTTGAGCAGCGTGCGGATGCTCGCTACCTGCATAAACGAAAAGATTTCTGAAGATTTCGCGGCCAAGTTTATTGTTTGGCAACATACCTTCAATAGCGTGCTCTACGGCATACGTAGGACGTTTCACCATCATGTTTTTAGCTGATACGAAACGCTGTCCACCAGGATGACCTGAATAGAACACATATTCTTTGTCGTTCATTTTATTACCTGTGAAACGAATTTTATCAGCATTGATAATAATTACGTTGTCACCGCAATCTACGTGAGGCGTAAAGCTCGTCTTGTGCTTTCCTCTTAAAATGTTTGCCAATCTAGTGGCAAAACGTCCAACTGTTTGGCCTTCCGCATCAAACACAAACCACTCTTTAGTAACAGTAGCTTTATTGGCCGATTTTGTTTTGTAACTTAATGTATCCACAACCTATAAGTTTAGTTTTCGGGGTGGCGAAAGTACGCCATCATTTTATAATTCACAACAAAATGTGAAAAAAAACATAAGAAAAAACTTATTTGCTGATTTAATTGCGCGTAACGATTATTAGTTTGACTATGTTTTTACACGATTTAATAGTTAATAACTAGCGATTTTTTGCAGTTTTTAGTTTGCATATCTATTTATATTTCAGTATACTTGACTAATAAATAACTTAAAACTAAAAAACTAAATCATGAAAAAACATCCATTGATTCTTAGCTTGGCAGTTCTAATTCTATTTGGCTGCAAAAAAAACGAAACAAATCTAATTGAAACAAATTTAGATTCTTCAACAAATCAAACATTCTCAAGCTCCGACTATTACAAAAACCCCAACAACGAATTTGATTATGTTGGTCAATACCACAATGAAGGTATAGACTTTCTGAAAACATTCATTAATGAAACTGACACCTTTGCTTTTGACTTTTTAATTGATACAAGTTCCTATTTCGAAGCACAAATTACTGGAGAAGATTACAATGAAATTGAATCAGAGGCAGAAAGCGCCCTCAATCAACTTACCACTACAGTAGGTGCACAAAATCAAACATTTAAAAGTGGGCTTTACGCGATGATTGATTCTTGGTCGACTAGTAATCAATGCAAGTTATATGGATACAGCCTGCTAAATACAGTTTTTAACAATTCATACAATAATTTTGATTCAATTATCTATCCTGTCCGACAAATTGAAGGGGGCATTTTATCTGATAGTTTACTTATTGACGATGAAAAGGAACAATTATTAAAGATTTCCAGCTTAATGAGACATAGTGCATATTATTGGAAGCAAAACCCAGCATCAAGCATTGAAGGAAACGTGGCTATACCGCCAAAATGGAAAAAATTCTGGGATAAGGTTACAGATTGGTTTGAAGATCATGAAAAAGAGGTTGAGGTTGTTGCGTGTGATGTTGCTATCTTACTCTTTACCTGGCAAGTAGGCGGTTGGCTGCCAGCAGGAGTAGCGTCTTATCAGGCGATACTTATACTTTAATTAACTCAATCAAATAAATATGAGAACAATTCTAGCAATAGCATTAATTGGCCTATCATTAAACGGATGGGCACAAGAAAAACTATATCAAACAATGTTTACAACACAAGCCGGCTTGGGTATCACCGCTCCAAATTTTATAAGTGGCTTGTCAAATCAACAGGCAAACCTCATTCCTATATCAACATTCAACATTTCTGCCGGTATAAAAGGAATAATAAACCCAAAATCACAGTACGGGATACAATTGGGTTTTACAAACTTAAGGCTTCCATTGAACGTACACTATAATAATGGTTCCATTAAATCTGCTCCTGATTCGGTTCGATATCCGATTGTTTCGCAGTATGTGTTGGAGTTACCTCTACACATCAGATATAGTTTTAAAACAGAAAGTAACCGTTTTTGGCAAATTGGATTAAGGCCCGGTTATAATGTATATGGAACCATTCAGTCATACATCAACGATTCAAAAACAACAAAAGATGTTGGTGATGCATTGAAGTCAACAATAATATCAGCCGAAATAGGCAGAGGCGGTTATTTTGCTGAAGGAAAAAAGTTTTGGCAGGTGGTTTTAAACTATAGGTTTACAAATATGTTTGACAACAACCTTAATTATAAGCCCATGCAATTAAGTGTGATGGTAGGTTTATAACCTACCATCATATTACTCCACAAATTTGTACCCTACCCCGCGCACACTTTGAATGTATCTAGGTTCTTTGGGATCAATTTCAAAGTATTTACGTAACGACAATATAAAATTATCAATGGTTCGGGTGTTGGGTATTACCGTGTAATCCCAAACAACTTTTAATATATGTTCGCGGCTTACCACTTGATTTTTGTTTTCGATGAGTAGTTTCATCAACAAAATTTCCTTTTTGGTTAAATCTATTTTGCCATTTACGCCCTGAGCTTCATAACTTTCAAAGTTAATCCAGTTAGGACCAAACTTATACAAACTGCCCGTTTTATGATCAGCGTGCTGGTGCATGCGGTCGTTTTTCTCTATTAATTTTTTAACGCGTAGCAGCAATTCCTCTAAATCAAAAGGTTTTGTCATGTAATCATCTCCACCCTTTTTCAATCCTAATACCCTATCGGCTGCGGTATTTTTTGCCGATAAAAACATAACTGGAACATTGGCGTCATACAGCCTTATGTTTTCACAAACCATTAAACCGTCAGTTTCAGGAAGCATAATATCCAGAATAACCAAATCAAACTTTTCTTCTCTGAAGGCTTTAATAGCGTTATTACCATCCCCAACAGCATGTACTACATATCCTTCTAATTCAAGATTAAGTTTAATGGCATGTTGCAAATGCTCTTCGTCCTCAACTAATAATATTCTGTGCTGTGACATGATTTTGTAATGTTATTTCGAATATAACCCCTGAGGGGCTATTATCGTTTGCAATAATCGAGGCATTATGGTGATTTAGTAAATTTTTTACAATAAACAGACCAAGTCCGGTGCCT
>JBILPP010000004.1:0-22413 GCA_044373765.1 Bacteroidia bacterium | reverse complement strand
ATTGTTGATTAAATTTGCCACTCAATTAAACGCAATGGAAAACGCAATCGTATCTACCAATTACTTTTTTAAACATCAAAAGAACTTTTACCGTGGTAAGGTAAGGGATGTGTATAACCTTAAAGATGAGCTATTAGTGATGATAGCCTGCGACAGAATTAGTGCTTTTGATGTGGTGCTTAAGCGCCCTATTCCATATAAAGGACAAGTGCTTAATCAAATTGCATCACATTTTTTAGATATGGCCTCGGCTATTGTACCAACATGGAAAATTGCGTGTCCTGATGCTAATGTTACAGTAGGTAAAATGTGTGAACCATTTAAAGTAGAAATGGTTATACGTGGATATTTAGCCGGCCATGCCTGGAGGGAATACAAAGCTGGAAAACGACAGGTGTGTGGAGTTTCATTACCTGATGGATTGAGGGAAAACGACAAATTACCCGAACCAATCATTACTCCAACTAAAAAAGCCAGCGAAGGACATGATGAAGACATTAGCCGTGAGGATATTATTAAAACAGGATTGGTAATTGAGACGGATTATATTGTGCTAGAAGATTTTACTCGTAAGCTTTATGCTATGGGCACAGAAGCTGCAGCAAAACAAAATTTAATTTTGGTTGACACAAAATATGAGTTTGGTAAAAAAGATGGCGTAATCATGTTGATTGATGAGATACACACACCTGATTCTTCTCGTTATTTTTATAAAGATACTTACGAAGGCATTCAAGCCCGGGACCAACAACAACGTCAATTATCAAAAGAATTTGTTCGCCAATGGCTAATTGAACATGGTTTTCAAGGATTAGATGGGCAAACCCAACCAGAGATGAGCGATGATTTTATTGAAACAGTAACTAATCGCTATATAGAATTATACGAACATATTACAGGCATGAAGTTTGAAAAAGCAGATTATAGCGAAGCAGAAAAACGGATTGAAAACAATGTAAATAACTACTTGAATTCTGTTAATCTGTAACCTAAACATGAGTAATTTCCCTAAACCTAACATATCATTTCACAAAGGCTCCAACCAACAGGAAGGAGCCTTATTCAGTATATTAATTCCGACATGGAATAACCTGCCATACTTAAAACTATGTGTGCAGAGTATTTTAAAAAACAGCATCTACAAACATCAAATAGTAATTCATGTTAACGAAGGCACAGATGGAACCTTAGCATGGGTAAAACAACAAGGTTATGATTTCACGTACAGTGAGGAAAATGCTGGAGTTTGTTATGCTGTTAATGCAAGCGCAACATTAGCTATTACTAACTACATCGCTTATTTTAATGATGATATGTATGCTTGCCCTAATTGGGATGGTATATTATATGATGCTATAAAAGCAAATGGTACTGAATTGTTTTATTACTCAGGAACGATGATTGAATTTGAATCGGGGACCAACAAAGCAAATCTATCTCCATTTAATTTCGGGAGTGATATAGATACATTTAACGAAAACGCTTTACTTGATTTTTGTAGGCACAGCGCTAATAAACAAGATTGGTTTGGAGCATGCTGGCCACCAAGTTTGGTTCATAAAAACTTGTGGAATAAAGTTGGTGGTTACAGCGAAACATATAGCCCAGGTTTTTATAGTGATCCTGACTTTGCCATGAAACTTTGGCAAAATGGTGTAAGAGACTTTAAAGGATTTGGCAAAAGTTTGGTATATCACTTCAAGTGTAAATCAACAGGAAGGGTGGTTAAAAATGATGGACGCAGAACGTTTATGAAAACATGGGGATTCACCTCTTCATATTTGTATAAAAATGTGTTGCGTGTTGGAGTGCCATATCAAAAAAATAATCCATTAACATTTAATAAAGGAATATCATATTTAATATCTGCTGCTAAATCAAAAATGGCATGAGTAAAATTAGTGCCGTAATTATTACTTACAACGAAAGTGCTAATATTGCACGTTGCATCTCTTCATTAAAAAATGTGGTTGATGAAGTTATTGTGAGTGATTCAAACTCGACAGACGAAACAAAAAACATTGCTGAGCATTTAGGAGCCAAAGTGTTTATTCGCAAGTTTGAAGGTTATGGAGCTACTAAAAACTTCGCAAACAATCAAGCTACAAACAATTGGATTTTATCTATTGACGCAGATGAAGAATTGGATAAAAAATTAGCCGAACATATTTTAAGTATTAAAAATTGTTTAGCTGAAAATACTGTTTACGAATGCCAACGTTTAAACAATTATTGTGGCACGTGGATTAAACATGGCGGGTGGTACCCTGATAAAAAAGTGCGTTTATTTAATAAGCAACATGTAAAGTGGAATTTAGCAGAAGTGCATGAAACACTTGAAATACCAGATCATTACAACAAGCAATTGCTTAACGGAAAACTACTTCATTACTCGTATACTTCTGTTGCCGGACATTTATCTAAAATAGAAAAATATAGCACACGTGGTGCTGAAGAAGCTTTTAAAAAAGGGAAAAAATCATCATGGGTAAAGTTGTACTTAAGTCCAGCGTTTAGGTTTATACGCGACTACATTTTTAAGCTTGGGTTTTTAGATGGTAAATTTGGATTTATCATAGCTAAACTTACAGCAAAGGAAGTTTACCTAAAATACAAGAAACTAAAGCTGCTTCAATACATTGCATAAAAAAACAGCTATCAAATTTGACAGCTGTTTTTTGAAAAAAAATATTTTGTAGATTAGTTTACCACCCAAGTTTCGCGTCCTGCTATTAGTTTATCCAAATCTCCAGTACCATAACTTTCTTTTGCATGCTCAATTTGATTGTTAAACAATTCATCAAAAGTTGCTTTGTTGTTGTTTACATAAAACACACCAAATGGACGAGGAAAATGGCCTTCAACCGATGAGTCATCATAAAAACGAGATAAGATGGTTGCTTTAGCCAAGTCTGTTTCATCATGAATCCACAACTCATTTTCTGATACATCAGCAAGATTAACTATCACAGGTTTAAAACCATCAAGTTTAATTCCTTTTTCGTTTTCAGCACCAAAAATAAGCGGCTTGCCATGTTCCATCATTAAAGTTTCTTGCTTCTTGGTTCCTTTTTCGGTAAACACTTCAAAAGCGCCATCGTTAAAAACATTACAGTTTTGGTAAATCTCTACCAACGAAGTTCCTTTATGCTCGTAACCTCTTTTTATAATGGCTTGTTGATGCTTTGGATCGCGGTCTAAAGTACGTGCCACAAATGTTGCATCGGCACCTAAACATAATGCAATTGGGTTAAACGGATAATCAACAGAACCCATTGGTGTTGATTTGGTAACTTTACCTTGCTCTGATGTTGGAGAATATTGTCCTTTAGTTAAACCATAAATTTGGTTATTAAATAACAATACATTTAGATCAGGGTTTCTACGGAGCATATGTATAAAGTGATTACCACCAATACTCATTGAATCGCCATCACCTGTAATTACCCATACTGACAATTCGGGGCGAGTAGACTTTAAACCTGTTGCAATTGCAGTGGCACGTCCGTGTATTGAATGCATACCAAAAGTATCCATGTAATATGGGAATCGAGATGAACATCCAATACCGGAAATAAATACAAACTCTTCTTTAGGTCTACCTAAATCAGGCAAAATTGTTTGTACTTGTTTTAATATACTGTAATCACCACAGCCAGGGCACCAACGTACCTCTTGGTCTGAAGAGAAATCTTTCGATGTTAATTTAATCGTTTCTATTGTCATTCTTTTAATTTTTAGAATATCTGTTTTAACAAATATTATCCTAAAATCTCTTTCATTTTATTCACCACTTCAATACTCATAAATGGCTGACCTTGTATTTTATTATATGCAATGGCATCAACAAAATACTTATCACGAATAATTTTAACTAACTGACCATTGTTTAATTCAGGTACTACTACTTTTTTAAACTTACTCATCAACTCGCCTAAATTTTTAGGAAAAGGACTTAAGTATTGCACATGTGCATGCGAAACACTGTAGCCTTCAGAAATTAATTGAGCAGTTGCAGTTTTTAATGCACCATAAGTTCCGCCCCATCCTAAAATCAATAAATCACCACCATCGGCACCATTATCAATATTTTGTTCAGGAACATAGTTAGCCACTAAATCAACTTTCTCTTGACGAAGTTTAACCATCAATTCGTGGTTCTCTGGGTCGTATGAAATATTACCTGTAATGTTTTGTTTTTCTAAACCACCAATACGATGCTCTAAACCTTTTGTTCCAGGTAAAGCCCAAGGACGAGCCAATTTCTCATCACGCAAGTATGGCATAAACTTATCATCACTTGCTTGGCGTTCGCCAGCAAATTCAACATGAATTGGTTGAAGTTTGTCTGATGTTGGGAATCTCCATGGTTCGGCTCCATTTGCAATGTAGCCATCACTTAAAAAGAATACCGGAATCATGTGATCTAAAGCAATACGACATGCTTCATAAGCCATATTAAAGCAATCGGCTGGAGATTTTGCCGCAACAATTACCACAGGGCATTCCCCATTTCTACCATAATAAGCTTGTAATAAATCTGCTTGTTCAGTTTTTGTTGGCAAGCCTGTACTTGGCCCAGCTCGCTGAACATTTACTATTACCAATGGCAATTCTAACATGGTGGCCAAACCAATCGCTTCTGCTTTTAAAGCAATACCAGGACCAGAAGAACCAGTGATGGCTAAATGACCACCAAATGCGGCACCTATAGCCGAACAAATACCCGCAATTTCGTCTTCAGCTTGGAAGGTTTTAATATTAAAGTTTTTGTATTTTGATAACTCATGCAACACATCTGATGCAGGAGTAATAGGATATGTTCCGTAAAACAAAGGCAAGGTAGATTTAACTGAAGCGGCTATCAAACCTAATGCTGTGGCTTGATTACCCATAATGCTGCGGTAAATACCAGCCTCCATTTTTGCTGGCGCAATATGATAACGCTGAGCAAACATTTCCGTAGTTTCGCCATAACTCCAACCTGCTTGTAATACTTTTATGTTAGCATCGGCAATACCTTGATTTTTTTTGAACTTACTACTTATAAACTCAATGGTATTTTCAATAGGTCGTTGGTACATCCAATACAATAAACCAAGTACAAACATATTTTTGCATCGATCTATTTCTTTAGTACCAAGTCCGCTGTCGGCTAATGCCGCACGGGTAATTTTTGTTATGTCAATTTCCTTCAAATCATAACCAGAGAGACTGCCATCCTTAAGGGGATTTTGATCTTCGGGCACATTTGCTAAACGTAAATTTTTAGCATCAAAACCATCAGTGTTGGCAATAATAACTCCACCCTTTTTTAAACCTTTAAGGTTTGATTTAAGGGCTGCAACATTCATGGCTACTAATACATCGCTTTGATCACCGGGTGTGTGAATACGGGTTGAACCAAAATGTATTTGATAACCTGAAACACCGGCAATGGTTCCTATAGGAGCACGAATTTCTGCAGGAAAATCTGGGAAAGTTGCTAAATCATTTCCAAACAGCGCAGCGGCATTGGTAAATTGGGTGCCAGTTAATTGCATCCCATCTCCTGAGTCGCCCGCAAATCTTATAACTACCGACTCTAAGGTCGTTTCTACTGTACTCATTACTGTATTATAAAAGAAGGTTCGAAATTAATATTTAACACGCAAAAAACTAATATGTGTTAGGATAAATAAAGTCATATTCAATATTGTATTTATTTATTGATTATCAATACAATAGATATTGAATAAAATTTAAAACCCGCTTAAGATTGCATTAAAGTTGATCCGTTAGGTCAATTATGGTATTGAATACGTCTTAAGATTATAAAAAAATCAACCACCAATGGTCAAAATTAATCCAATATAAAAGATGTTAAAAAAATTGATCTCCGGTGATGATACTAGAATATAAAATTTGGGTGCGAAAATTTCTTAAGATACGATTGCTTACATTGCCTATTACATTTATTATAATTTGCATATTGTATTGCCAATCTAATCTTACAATAATTACATTCAAAACAAAAGCAGTAATTGTTTATGGCGTGCAACCATTACTAATATATATAGCTTTAAATATATAAATTTGGACGACTATTATACAACATTGCTGGTATAGAATATATTTGCATCATGAGCAGTGTTCGCATATTTGTAACAGGTGGTACATTTGACAAAGAATACAATGAACTAAATGGTGAATTATTCTTTAAAGATACACACATACAAGAAATTTTAAAACTTGGCCGATGTAAGGTGGACTTAAGTGTAAGAACGCTTATGTTAGTTGATAGCTTGGAGATGACGGACATTGATCGTGAAACCATTGTTAGTAGTTGTAAACTAGCCACAGAAGACCGCATTGTAATTACGCATGGCACAGACACCATGACTACAACTGCAAAAATTTTAGCAGAAAACATTACTAATAAAACCATCGTTATTTCAGGAGCAATGATTCCATATAAATTTGGATCAAGTGATGGATTGTTTAATTTAGGCAGCGCACTTGCCTTTGCACAAACCTTACCTCATGGTGTTTATGTAGCCATGAACGGTAGGTATTTTAATTGGAATAACGTAAAGAAAAATCGCCAAACTGGTTTCTTTGAAGAAATTTAACCAATGGTTTGCAACTAAGAAATAAACATTGATGAAAACAGCACTTATTACAGGTATTACCGGGCAAGACGGAGCTTATTTAGCAGAGTTTTTATTAAACAAAGGCTACATGGTTCATGGTATTAAACGAAGAAGTTCGTTATTTAATACAGACAGGATTGATCACCTTTATCAGGACCCACATGAAAAGCAATTAAGGTTAAAATTACATTATGGCGATTTAACCGACTCCACCAATTTGATTCGTATTATTCAGGAAACACAACCAGATGAAATATACAACTTGGCTGCCATGAGTCATGTGCAAGTAAGTTTTGAAGAACCAGAATACACAGCAAATGCAGATGGTATAGGCACTTTAAGGATATTAGAAGCATTACGTATCTGTAATCTTACTGAGAAAACTAAGGTATATCAAGCATCAACATCAGAGTTATATGGTTTAGTGCAAGCAGTGCCACAAAGTGAAACAACACCATTTTACCCGCGCTCACCCTATGCTGTTGCAAAAATGTATGCCTATTGGATTACGGTTAACTACCGCGAGGCCTATGGTATGTTTGCTTGCAATGGTATTTTATTTAATCATGAAAGCCCGATACGTGGAGAAACTTTTGTAACACGAAAAATAACACGCGCAGCTGCAAAAATAGTATTAGGCATGCAGGACAAACTTTTCTTAGGCAACCTTAATGCACAACGCGATTGGGGTCATGCTAAAGATTATGTTGAGGCAATGTATTTAATATTGCAACAAGATCAGCCCGAAGATTACGTAATTGCCACTGGTGTTACCACTGCTGTGCGCGAATTTGTGAAGATGAGTTTTGAGGATGTAGGTATAAAATTGGCCTTTAAAGGAGAAAACGCAAATGAAATTGGCTATGTGGAAGCCATTAATGATACTCGTTTAAAAGAGTTAGAAATTACCTCATGTAACTTAACTATTGGACAAGAAATTGTAGCAGTTGACCCACGCTACTTCCGCCCTACCGAGGTTGATTTATTAATTGGTGACCCAACCAAAGCACAAACAAAATTGGGCTGGAAACCTAAATACGATTTGCCTGCATTGGTAAAAGATATGATGAAGGGTGATTTAAAACTGATGAAAAAAGAAAAGTACCTTAGAGATTCCGGTTTTAAAACGCTTAACTATTTCGAATAAAAGTTGGGTGAATACCAAATGGAAAAACACGAAAAAATTTACATTGCCGGACACCGCGGTATGGTGGGTTCGGCCATGCATAGAAAACTTATTGCCGAAGGTTATAGTAATATAACGATTAGAACAAGTGCAGAGTTAGACCTAACAAACCAACAAGCAGTTGCTAATTTTTTTGCGCAAGAAAAACCTGATTATGTGTTTTTAGCTGCAGCTAAAGTTGGTGGCATCGTGGCTAACAATACCTACCGTGCCGATTTCATCTATTTAAACTTGATGATTGAATCGAACATTATTCATCAAGCATTTGTAAATAAAGTTAAGAAATTAATGTTCTTTGGTTCATCATGCATATACCCAAAACATGCACCTCAACCTTTAAAAGAAGATTACTTATTAACAGGTGAATTAGAGCAAACCAACGAACCCTATGCTATTGCAAAAATTGCGGGTATTAAATTGTGCGAAAGCTATAGAGATCAATACGGTTGTAATTTTATTTCGGTAATGCCTACAAACCTATATGGTTATGGCGATAATTACCATCCTAATCACTCTCATGTTTTACCGGCATTAATACGCAGGCTGCATGAAGCTAAAGAAAACGAAACCCCTTATATTGAAGCTTGGGGAACAGGTAACCCATTAAGGGAGTTTTTGTTTGTTGATGACTTGGCTGATGCATGTTATTTACTGATGCAAGCTTACAACGGAAAACAATTCGTTAACGTAGGATTTGGCGAAGATATTTCTATAAAAAATTTGATTGAGGTAATTAAAAATGTGGTGGGTTACAATGGAGAGATAAGATTTGACAAATCGAAGCCTGATGGCACTCCAAGGAAATTGATGGATGCCACTAAATTAAGAAACATGGGGTGGCAGCCTAAAATTAGTTTAGAGGAAGGTATCACAATGGCTTATCATGACTTTTTAAATGGGCAATACCGTTCCGTATAATAATGACTAACTAACTTGTTGGATTTTAGGACAAAAGCATCAAGTATATCAAACACCTCTAATATTCGTTTTTATAATCTTTTGTTAATCCTTGGTTTTCCACCATTAGTCATTATTACACATATACAACCAATAATATTTTTAAAGTTTGTAGTAAATAAAGGTTTACTACTATGAAAACAGATAGAATTTTAATAATAGTATTAGTTGTAAGTTGGGTTATAGCCATGGCCATAATTGGATATAAAATGGTGAATAAAGACCAAGTAACGAGTTCAAAAAGTGTGAACGAGTCAAGTAAATAGTTTGCCCAAATTGAATAAATAAGTCGTAACAAGGTTGAGACTTTTTTATGCCCTAAAATATTCAGCAAATAGAGTAACATTAATCTATTAATGATATTTTACCAATCATAACTATTATAAGAATCCCAATCTTCCCGAAACCCGTCACGAATCATCAATATTGTTGAGTGCTGCGGATATTCTATAGATTAATCAGCCAAACTAAGCATCTTCTAATGATGCATAATTGCGGGCAAACCTAACCACACGCTCGTCAATAATAATATCTTTTTGTTTGATGGGTTCTCGCAAAATCATGCCTTCTAAAGTGCGGCAGCGACTCAACGCCACATACAACTGTCCATGGGCAAATGTACCACCACTCAACTCCAATATTACTTTATCAAAAGTTAAACCCTGACTTTTGTGGATGGTTATGGCCCAAGCCAGTTTTATGGGATACTGTTTAAAAGTACCCACTACTTCACTTTTTACCCTGCGGTTTACAGCATCCCAATAATACCTTTTATTCTCCCAAGTTTCACGGCTCACCTCTTCTATGTTTCCATTGGGTAGTAGCACTTCAATTTTATCTTCTAACAATGCATGAATTTTACCAATGGAACCGTTTACCCATTTGCCGTCTAAATTATTTTTAATGAAAATAACCTGTGCACCAACTTTAAAAACTAAGGCACTTTCGGTGGGTAATTGCTTGGTGTTAAATTCACCATCAATTTCACCTCTATAAATAAACTCAGGTTGTTTGATTTTAACCAGCTCAAACTCGTTAATTCCTGCAGCTACGCTATTTCGGGTTGATAAGGTAACGTAAGTATCATCAGCCGTAGGAGCAAATTTCCTATCAACACGTTTATTTAATTGTGCTAGCTCTAACTCATCGGCCCTATTTAATCTTATCACATCTAATATATGAATAAAATCGGGATCTGTTTGGCGGTATATTTTACGTAATTCAATACAATGCATATGCACTTGCCTAAATACACGTGCATCAAAAAAATAATGGCTGTTGTAATATTCATTAAACAGATAGCGTTCCACTTCGTTGTTTTGCACTACTGGTTCCAACTGAAACAGATCGCCAAAAAATATCATTTGTTTACCGCCAAAAGGTTTATCAGGGTATTCGCTATTTAAACGCAATGTTTGGTCAATGGCATCAATAATATCGGCACGTAACATGGAAACTTCATCAATAATAAACACATCCGTTTTTTGTATCATTTTAAACTTATCGGAATTGCGCGGAAAACGTTGAATTTCCTCATCACCCTCAACAATTGGCCTAAATGGCAGCCTAAAAAACGAATGAATGGTTACTCCACCTACATTAATAGCTGCAATACCAGTTGGTGCGAGCACAACACATTTTTTTTTAGTATTTGCAACAAAATGCCTTAGCAAGGTTGATTTACCTGTACCAGCCTTGCCGGTAATAAACAAACACTCATCGGTATACTCCAATGCATCAAATGCTAATTTAAAATGCGAATTAGATTCGTCAAATGGGGTATTATTTAAATTTGTTGATGGATCGTGCATGCGTTGCACAAAGATTAAAAATCAACCCATAACAACCCAAAATAGTTGTAAACAAAAAAGCCAATCCTTTTGTAGGATTGGCTTTTTTAATGTATTAAATTTTCTATTCGAAAATTGTTATTAGTATCTGTACATTTCTGCTTTAAACGGACCTTCTAATTTAACACCAATATAATCGGCTTGATCAGGACGTAAAATAGTTAATTTAGCACCAATATGTTCTAAATGTAAAAATGCTACTTTCTCATCTAAATGCTTAGGTAACACATATACTTTATTTTCGTATTTATCGCTGTGATTCCACAATTCAATTTGCGCTAAAGTTTGGTTTGAGAATGAATTACTCATTACAAATGATGGATGGCCCATTGCGCAACCAAGATTCACCAAACGCCCTTCAGCTAGAATAATGATTTCTTTTCCATCAACATTGTAAATATCAACTTGAGGCTTTAGTGTGTTTTTTGTTGATCCATAATTTTGGGTCAACCATGCCATATCTATTTCATTATCGAAGTGACCAATGTTACAAACAATAGCTTTATCGCGCATGGCTTTAAAGTGACGATCAGTAATGATGTTAACGTTACCAGTAGCGGTTACAAAAATGTTTGCACGTGTGCAGGCATCTTCCATAGTAACTACTTCAAAGCCGTCCATGGCAGCTTGTAATGCACAAATAGGATCAATTTCAGTAATTAAAACGCGTGCACCTGCACCACGTAATGATTCTGCCGAACCTTTTCCTACATCACCATAACCTGCGACAACAGCAACTTTACCAGCCATCATAATATCAGTCGCTCTACGAATAGCATCAACTAAAGATTCTTTACAACCGTATTTGTTATCAAATTTCGATTTGGTAACCGAATCATTAACATTAATTGCAGGCATAACTAAAGTGCCTTTTTTCATGCGCTCGTATAAACGATGAACACCAGTTGTAGTTTCTTCTGATAAACCTTTGATATCTTTAGTTAACTCTGGATAACGATCAAAAACCATGTTGGTTAAATCACCACCATCATCTAAAATCATGTTTAAAGCTTTACCACCTTCAAAGGCAAAAAGCGTTTGTTCAATGCACCAATCAAACTCTTCTTCGTTCTGACCTTTCCATGCATATACAGGAATACCAACTGCAGCAATAGCAGCAGCAGCATGATCTTGAGTTGAGAAAATATTGCATGAACTCCAGGTAACTTCTGCACCTAAAGCTTTTAATGTTTCGATTAAAACTGCAGTTTGAATGGTCATGTGTAAACAACCCGCTACACGTGCACCTTTCAGTGGTTGTTGCGAGCCATACTCTTTTCTAATGGCCATTAAGCCCGGCATTTCTGCTTCGGCAAGTGAAATTTCTTTACGGCCCCACTCTGCTAGTGAGATGTCTTTTACTTTGTAAGGTAAATGTGTTGTTGATTCAGACATAAATATTTAAATCTTAAAGGATTGCAAAATTAGTATTTATAATGATATAATGAAAATTTATTTTAATGCAACAAAGGTATTAACAATAACACACAAAGCGCTGTGATATTTGGTTAAAACCAAGATTATACATTTTGCATGGTTCAATCAATTCAATGTAAAATTATAATTTAGCAACACTAAAACATAAAAACATTGGTTAATATTTTACCTTTGTATGTAACTATGACAATTATACAGGCTAAGTTGTTTTGGCTTGATGATTGAATCATAAAAATAATTCACCAAAAAATTAATAATTAACAAATGCCATATCCCGAAATGCTAGTTGCGCCAATGCGTCAACAATTAGAAAATGTAGGTTTTAAAAGTTTAAAAACTGCAGCAGAGGTTGAACAAGAATTAACAGATAACACTGGAACAAAATTATTGGTATTTAATTCGGTATGCGGATGTGCTGCTGGAACTTGCCGTCCTGGAGTTATTAAAGCAGTTGAGAACGCTGCCAAAAAACCAAGTACGTTAATCACTGTTTTTGCCGGTCAGGAAACCGAAGCCGTGTCAAAAGCGCGCGAGTTTACTGCACCATTTCCGCCATCAAGCCCAAGTATTGCATTGTACAAAAATGGCGAGTTGGTTCATTTTATTGAGCGCCATAACATTGAAGGCCGCAGCGCAGATATGATTGCTGCAAATTTAGAAGCCGCATTTAACGAGTTTTGCTAATACTTTAAAACGAGATAAAAGCCTTACAGCGCAACTGTAAGGCTTTTCTTTTGGTCTCGTTATTTAATACAAACACCCCTTGATAAAAACTAGATGGAGCGCCCTTATTTTATTGATTTGGTTTTCCTTAACCATTTCTGCGCAAAATCTTGTTCAAAACCCCAGCTTTGAAATTTATCCAAATTGTCCTTTGTCCAGAAACGATGGTAAACTACCCTTTAACTGGATACAACCCACAGACGGAACTGCCGACTATTTTAATGCCTGTGTAACTGGCAGTGGCACTAATTTACCTGATGTGCCGGTTAATTTTGTAGGTAATCAAAATGCGAACACCGGCAACGCTTACATTGGAGTTTATGTTAATCTTGAGTCTAGTGGGCAATTTGCAGGTTATCGCGAATACATGCAAAGCACCCTTACGAGTAACCTTGTTGCTGGTAGAACATATAAGTTTGAAATGTATGTTAGTTTAGCTGATGAAAGCCAATTTGCTGCAAACAATTTGGGTGTGTATCTCTCTTCCCAACAAGTTAGTGCCAATAATTCAAACGTGCTTAACGTTACTCCACAAATTACTTTTACGGGCTTTGTAACCAATAAAAATAATTGGACTAAAATATCAGGAAGTTATATTGCAATAGGAGGCGAACGTTACATCACCATTGGTAGTTTTTCTGCAAACAATAGCACACACCTTCAACCTGTGGCAGGTGGTAATGGTGGCGGGTGGAACAAAATGTGTTATTATTATATCGATGACATATCAATAATTCCTGATTGCAGTAATATCGATACACTAACTGATAAGTATATAACAACTTGTGCTGGCCCTTCTGATCCAACCACGTTGTCATCTTCAATAACAGGTACTAATTATTTGTGGAATACTGGTGCCAATAGTAAAAGCATTACAACATTATTATCTGGTATGTATACCATAAGAACATGGGTTGACCCATGCTATGTTTATGATACAATTTATTTAACGCGAAAGGAAAACCCCACATTTGTTCTTATTAAAGACACAGCCATTTGCAGTAATTCATCACAGCCGATATTCATTTCTACAGGACAAGCTCAATCCAATTATTCTTATTTATGGAATACAAACGATACAACACCTGGGATATCTATTAGTAATGAAGGAGTATACAGAATTACTGTAACTAAAAACAATTGCTCCATAACAGATAGTGTAAATGTTCGCAAAAAATACCCGCCTAACATAAATATAGGTAAAGACACCATTGTTTGCTTTAACTCGTTTTATAACATTAATGCTCTAACACCCCAAGCAAGTTATATCTGGAGCACAGGAAGCACACAAAGTAATATTACAGTTAATGAAGGTTTGTATTGGGTTGAAGTGACAGTAAATGGATGTTCAGCGTTGGACAGTGTGCTGGTTACAAACAAACCTAACCCCAACCTAAACATTGGGAACGACTCTAGTATATGTCCGTATCAACCAATTACTTTAAACGCCAGTGCTGCAAATGCGCAAAGCTACCGATGGTTTGATGGCACTGTTGGCCCCATATATAACCATGTTGGTGGTGGTGCATTTTGGGTTGAGATATTAAAAGATGGATGTACCTATTTGGACACCGTTTTATTAACCAATAAATTATTACCAATTGTAGATCTTGGACCTGATAAAACAATATGTAATACTGACACCATAACACTTTCAACAAACACTGCTAATGCTGTAAAACACCTTTGGAGCACGGGTCAAACTTTAGCTGAAATCGAGGTGAATAATATCGGTGAATATTGGATCTCCGTTACAGATAACAACGGGTGTTACAATACAGATACTATCAAAATAGACACCTTCGTTTCTCCGTTTGTTTTTATAGGGAATGATGATGCATTTTGTGAAGGAACAAGCTATACCATTGTATGCGATAAAGTTTTTAATACATACCTATGGCAAGATGGATCGCGCAATTCTAGCTTAACGACTGTATTGGGTGGTAAATATTATGTTGAGGTAATAGATAATAATAATTGTAAAGCCAGTGACACCATTGCATTAACCATGTACCCTCGACCAACAATTTTTACTAACCGCATGATAAAAGTATGTAGACAAGATACACTACTTCAAATTGCAGGGAATTTTTCGAGTGCATTATGGAATGACGGCACTACTGCATTTCAATTATTAGCTAAAAACCCTGGAGAATTTAGTGTTGAAGTAACAGACACGCTAGGATGTAAAAATAAAACAGAAATTAAAGTTATTTCTAGTTGCCCTGCAAGCATTTACGTACCTAATGTTTTTAGTCCGAATAACGATGGAAGCAATGATGTATTTAAGGCATACATAACTGATGTGAATACATACAATTTTAAAATTTACTCTAGATGGGGCACGTTGGTATTTGAAACTACTGACTTTAATGAAAGTTGGGATGGCACATTCGAAGGCACCCAAGCACCAAACGATGCATACATTTACCTCATAACATATACCGGTGGAGATGGAATTAGTGGCACCATAAATGGAAACGTTACCTTAATAAGATAAACTGTTATCCTTTTTGTTTACTATCTTTCAACATCAATAAAAAACCAACACTACCCAACACCAAAAACAAAATGTACCAATACTTTTCTTTCAGGTAAAAATCTATTCCTAACCAAATCATCATACCCAAAAACAAAATAGCACGTAATAATTTACCTTGGTTTACATTTAGGTTTAACCTTGGTAAAATAACTTTCATAAACACCACTATAGCCAAAACGGCCAACAACAAATACATTAATTTTTGGTCCATTATTTTAGGTTAAGCAGCTTTACAATTTTGTTAAAAATTTCGGTGTTTTCATACATCCCAGCAAACTCTTGCGCACCTGCACCATAAGCAAATACAGGAACCATTACACCGGTGTGGTCGCCTGTGCTAAACTTAGGCGTAAAGCTTAATTTATCTTCACTTTCGTTTAAGGTTAAACCACCTGTTTCGTGGTCGGCAGTTACTATTACCAACATGTCTTTGTCCTTCGCTGCTATATCTAATATGGAATTAATGGTTTCGTTAAAATCCCAAAGCTCTGTTTTCATATACTGGTAATCATTTTCATGCCCACCCCAATCAATTTGGCTACCTTCCACCATCAACAAATACCCGTTTTTATTTTTTGATAAGTTATTTATGGCTTGGTTTGATGCACGTGTTAAAAAATCACCCCTGCCTTTTATCATGGGTTTTATCTCGTCTTTAGCCAAAGTGTAAATGTACTTTGATGCATTTACATCAACCAAAACAGAATCGTTAAATACGCCAAAACCTTTAGCTTTTAAATCGTCTGTGAGGTTTTTCTTATCGGCACGGTTATAAATAAAATTTGCACCTCCTCCAATGGCAATATCACAATTACCACTTAGTAAAAAAGTGCTGATGCTATCGTACATTTTGCGGTGCTTTACATGCGCATAAAAGCTTGCCGGTGTAGCATGTTGTATGCTCACAGTGGCCACCACTCCGGTTGATAAATTTTTATTTTTGGCCATCTCAAACAAGGTAGGTTGAGGCACAGTATCTGCATCAACACCAATGGCATTATTATATGTTTTTTTACCTATTGAGAATGCTGTTGCACCTGCACCACTATCGGTAATATATTGTTTAGCTGATGATGTTTTACTTAATCCAACAAACGGGAAACGCATAAACGCATTTTGCCCGTTATACTGACTCATGGCAGCGCTAATTTGTGTAAGTCCCATGCCATCGCCAATTAAAAAAACCACACGCTTTGGTTTTGCGCTGTGCTGTGCAATGGAGGCTTGCGTTAAACCCATTAAACCAAATAACCATACGATTTGAAATAAACGTTTTAAAACCATGGTTGCAAGTTATGCCAATTGCGTTTGTTTTTAAAAACAATTCACGATGGAGAACGCAGATGATGAAATAATTACTTTAATCCAGAGTGCAATGGGTAATTACATAAATCTATAATTGGTATTAAGCCAACTCGAAAAACTTTCCGGGAAGTTGCCTTATCACACCATTAAATTCTAAATCGAGCAAGGTTAATGATAGGTTACCACTATCTATTTGTAGTGCAAATGCAATGTCATCTATTCCTGCTTTGGTTTTGCTGCGAACAAAATTAACAATTGCTAACTCTTGGGTTGATAAACCAAAGGGTATTTGTTGCTGTTTTGGTAGTTTAGGGGTTGATGTTTCCCATCCCATGGTGATTAATACATCATCAGGTACAGTAATGATGGATGCTTTATTAAGTTTAATCAGTGCATTACAACCATAAGAATTATCATCACTTACCCTACCCGGTACAGCCATTATTTCTTTATTGTAACTATTGGCAATTTCTGCTGTAATCATGGCACCTCCTTTTACGCCCGTTTCCACCACAACCAATACATCACATAAACCTGCAACAATCCTATTTCGTTTCGGAAAGTTTTCTCTGTCGGGAATTGTACCACTTGTAAACTCTGTTAATAGTCCACCATGTTCAAGCATTTGTTTTGCAATGGTTTTATGTTGACTAGGATAAATCCTGTCAAGCCCGTGGGCCATAACGCCCACTGTAGATAAGTCGTTTTTAACTGAACTACGATGTGCGGCAACATCTATACCCAAGGCCAAACCACTTATTATTAAAGCCCCAGTTGGTTTCAACGTTTCTACTAACTCCTCTGTAAATGCTTTTCCATAATCACTTGCTTTGCGTGTTCCCACAATACCCACAATTTTATCGGCATCTAAATTTGCATTGCCTAATGCATAAAGCATAACCGGAGCGTCTGTTAAATTTTTAAGGCGTTGTGGGTACTCCTTATCCAGATAAAACATGGTTTTAATTCCATGCTTTTCTATAAACTTTGCCTCGGCCTCGGCCTGTTTAAAATGATCAAACTTATGTATACTATCGGCAAGTGTTTCGCCTATACCGGGTATTTGTAACAAACGTGTTTTTTTCTGTTTAAACACTTCAGCAACACCACCACAATAACTAACTAAGTTTCGTGCTAAAACATCACCAATACCTGGTATTTGCGTGAGTGCAATTTGGTATACTAAATTTTCCATCATGAGGTTTAGGGTTTATCAAAACTAAAGAAATTTAGTAATTGAAAAAGCTAATAATTTTAGCAAAACCTACCCCACAAAAAAACCCCGTTATTGCTAACGAGGTTTTGATGTATATCGTAAACCGGTGTGGTTAATAAATTATTTTTTTACTGAATCAACTACAGCTTTAAAAGTTTCAGGGTGATTCATTGCTAAATCAGCAAGAACTTTACGGTTTAAACCTAGATTGCTCTTAGCCACTAATCCCATAAATTGAGAGTAAGATAAGCCTTCCAAACGAACACCTGCATTGATACGGGTAATCCACAAGCTGCGGAAATTACGTTTTTTGGTTTTTCTATCGCGGTAAGAAAATGCCAATGCACGATCAATGGTGTGCTTGGCAATGGTTAATACATTTTTACGTTTACCCCAGTAGCCTTTGGCTAACTTTAGGAGTTTTTTTCTGCGTCTGCGAGACGCTACTGAATTTACTGAACGAGGCATAATTTGTTTTTTTTGAACTTAAGCGACTCAACTTTTGGCTGAATTCTTTTGAGCTATTGTTCGGGTTAAAATTAAAATAAACCAAGGTAATTTTAAGGCTTACCTAATTGCCTTTTACTTTTGGCGGTAAATTATTTACCGATTCCAAGTAAGTGTTTAACCAATCCCATGTCGGCATCGCTAACTACAACCATTTTGGTTAAGCCGCGTTTTTGCTTGGTGGTTTTTTTGGTTAAGATGTGATTTTTAAATGCTTGCGCACGTTTAATTTTACCGCTAGGGGTTAATTTAAAGCGCTTTTTCGCAGCACTGTTGGTTTTCATTTTAGGCATAATCCTGTTTCCCTTTTTTATTTAAAATCCAATCTACGATAATTCTTTATTTACTTGGCAGCTTTACCTTTTGGAGCCATCAGTAAAAACATCTTTTTACCTTCCAACTTTGGCAACTGCTCTACTTTACCTAACTCAGAAAGTTTTTGTGCAAATTGAAGCAATAATACCTCGCCTCTTTCTTTGTAAACAATAGCACGTCCTTTAAAAAAAACGTAAGCACGTACTTTGTTTCCCTCTTGCAAAAACTTTTCGGCATGTTTTAATTTAAATTCAAAATCATGCTCGTCAGTGTTAGGTCCAAAACGAATTTCTTTAATTTCTTGCTTGGCCGAATTTGCTTTTAATTCCTTTTTCTTTTTCTTCTGCTCGTATAAAAACTTTTTATAATCGGCTATTTTACATACCGGAGGTTCTGCGTTTGGAGAAATCTCAATTAAGTCTAACTCCAACTCATTGGCAATGCGCAAAGCATCTTGTATAGTAGCAATTCCAGGCTCCACGTTATCGCCTACTAACCTTACTTCACGAGCGCGAATATTTTCGTTAAGCTTATGTTCAGGTTCTAACGATTTACGTCCACGCGATATAAATCCCGGTTTCAAACCGTTATTCGGTCGTTGTCCCGGTCCTGCTGGTCTGCCGGGTGTAATTGGTGTGTTTGGTGCTGCCAAATGTTTAGTTGTTAATTTTTACTTGTTCTTTAAAATAGCTTACAAAATCCTCTAGTTTCAATTTCCCAACTTCCTCTCCTCCGTGCTTACGAACAGAAACCGCTTCTTCTAGCATTTCCTGCTCGCCAACCACCAACATGAATGGGATTTTCTTCACTTCAGCATCTCTAATCTTCCTTCCCACTTTCTCATTTCTATCATCAAGCGGGCCGCGAATATCTGCTTTATTAAGCACATTCACAACTTTTTGCGCATAGTCATGATATTTTTCACTAATTGGTAATACCGTAACGGGTTCAGGAGTTAACCAAAGGGGAAAATTACCTGCACAATGCTCTATCAAAACCGCTACAAAACGCTCTAAAGAGCCGAAAGGTGCACGGTGTATCATCACTGGGCGGTGCTTTTGGTTATCGCTTCCTGTATATTCCAACTCAAAACGTTCGGGTAAATTATAATCAACCTGAATAGTACCTAATTGCCATTTACGGCCTATGGCATCTTTAACCATAAAATCTAGCTTCGGACCGTAAAATGCTGCTTCTCCTAACTCCACAACCGTAGTTAAACCTTTTTCAGCAGCAGATTCGATGATGGCATTTTCTGCCAATGCCCAATTTTCATCAGACCCAATATATTTAACTTTATTTTCAGGATCACGTAAGGATATTTGCGCTGTATAATCTTTAAAATCTAAAGCTTTAAAAACATAAAGCACCAAATCAATTACCTTAATAAATTCTTCTTTTACCTGATCTGGACGACAAAACAAATGTGCATCATCTTGAGTAAAACCACGAACACGGGTTAAACCATGTAATTCGCCTGCTTGTTCGTAGCGATAAACCGTACCAAACTCGGCATAACGAACCGGTAAATCTTTGTATGACTTGGGAGAAGCTTTGTAGATTTCGCAGTGATGCGGGCAATTCATTGGTTTTAAGAAAAATTCTTCTCCTTCTCGAGGAGTGGATATTGGCTGAAATGAATCAGCACCATATTTTTCATAATGACCTGAAGTGATGTATAAATTTTTGTTACCAATGTGTGGAGTTATAACAGGTAAATAACCAGCCTCCATTTGTGCTTTTTGCAAAAACTGCACTAACTTTTCGCGCAGCATCGCACCTTTCGGCAACCACAAAGGTAAACCCATGCCTACTTTTTCGGAAAAAGTAAACAATTCCATTTCTTTACCCAATTTACGGTGATCACGTTTTTTAGCCTCTTCAATCATTGCCAAATGTTCATCCAGCTCTGATTTTTTAGGAAAAGTTACACCATAAATACGCGTTAACATTTTATTCTTTTCATCACCACGCCAGTATGCTCCGGCAACACTCATTAATTTTATTGCTTTGATAAAACCAGTGTGAGGCACATGCGGACCACGGCATAAATCGGTGAAATTACCTTGGCTGTAAAAGGTTATACTACCATCATCTAAACCTGCTAATAAATCAAGTTTGTACTCATCACCTTTTTCTTTGAAATAGGCAATGGCATCAGCTTTACTAACTTCTTTGCGACTAAAGACATTTGATTGTTTGGCCAATTCGGTCATTTTATCTTCTATGCTTTTAAAGTCATCGCTCGAAAATTCTTTACCGCCAAAATCTACATCATAATAGAACCCATTTTCAATTGCAGGCCCAATACCAAATTTGGTTCCAGGAAATAGCACTTCAATTGCTTCCGCCATTAAGTGTGCGGAAGAATGCCACATGGTTTGTTTGGCTTCTTTGTCATTCCAAGTTAACAAGGTTAATGTAGCATCAGTTTGAATAGGTCGGGTAGCATCCCAAACCTCACCATTTACTTTAGCTGCTAATACATTGCGGGCCAGGCCTTCGCTAATTGATTTGGCTACATCTAGTGCGGTTGCTCCCGATTCATACGAACGAACGGAACCGTCAGGTAATGTGATATTAATATTGCTCATAAAAGTAACGCAAAGTAAGTGCTAGAAAGTGAAAAAGAAAAAATTAATGTGAGTGGGGGACTATTTATTATTTGATGGACGATAAAGCTCTTTGAGCTTCCTCGTGTTTAGGGTCAAGCTCTAATGTATACTGGTAATTTACAATGGCATCTTCTTTATTTTTCATGGCTTCGTAACAAATTCCACGCATATAATAAGCATCAACTAAGCCTGGCTCCAACCTCACAACTGTGTTTAGATTTACAATGGCATCGCTGTAACGTCCTATTTCCATATTTATTAATGCCGAATTGTAATAAGCTTGATAGTACTTTTCATCAGCCTTCAGTGCTTGTTCATACATTTTTACCGCCTTTTTATAATCACTGTTTTGTTGAAAAAACACGCCTGCAGCATATGGTGGCTCGGCACTTTTAGGTTTAAGTCGCGATGCAGTAACATAATAATCCAAGGCAATTTTGTTTTTTAAACCTGCATATAAATTCCCTAACTGCATAACTGCATCGTAATGATTTGGGTCTATTTCATATGTTTTTTGAAAGGTTTGAATTGCCGATGCAGTATCTCCTATTTCTTTAAAATTCATCCCTTTAAAGAACAAAGCGGTGGTATTACTTTTATTGTTTGCTAATATAGCATTGTATAAGTCCATCGATTTTTTATGTTCTTTTACAATGTAATATAACTCTGCTAATTTAAGTTGAGCTTCTTCAAAATCGGGCTTGATAGTTACAGCTTTTTCGTAAGCAATTGCCGCATCTTGTGTTTTATTCATCGCATATAAAATGCGGCCTTTAAAAAACAAATACAAGGGTTGATCTGCGCTTAATACCAAAGATTGTTCAATATCAGCCAAGGCTGCATCCAACATCTTTTCCTCGAAATAAACATTTGCTCTACGGTAATACAATTCGGGGTTGGTTGCATCTTTCTCTATTTCAATACTAATTTCAGTAACCGATTTTGAGGATACTAATTGTTTTTGTTCTTTATTAAAAGCCTTATCATTATTACTATTACAAGCACCTAACAGTGCCACTAATGCGGTGATAAAAATCAGTTTTTTCATTGTCTATTTCGGATACTTTTGTTAATTGCACTAACTTAGTTAGTAAGTCACAAAAAACGCTATTTAGTTTGCAACAATTG
>JBILPP010000003.1:0-22516 GCA_044373765.1 Bacteroidia bacterium | reverse complement strand
ATAGAGGCATACATATTTGCAAAAGTATGTTAGCTTGGATGCAATATGGCAATGGCGAAACACCTGCCAGCAGCGGTTTAAAAGGCGATCACTTGGTTGGTAAATACTATGTGTTGTTTGATAAACAATACAAAGCCGAACAACAAGAATTAATGAATAACGGTTTAACCCATGAGCAAGCAGAAAAACAAGCACCTAGTATTTTGGCTGCACAAGAGTTATTGCGCAAATGGGAAGCCAATGACGAAGAAACCGTTAGCATTTGGAAAATGATGAATGGTTGGGTGTATGAAGGCTTTCATGTTTCATACAGAACTTTGGGAATTAGCTTTGATAAATATTACTACGAAAGCAACACCTATTTATTGGGTAAAGAAATTGTAGAAGAAGGCATACAAAAAGGTGTGTTTTATAAAAAAGATGATGGTAGCGTTTGGATTGATTTAACAGAAGAAGGACTTGACCATAAATTGGTATTACGTGCCGATGGAACCAGTGTATACATAACACAAGACATGGGTACTGCCGATTTAAAATACACTGATTTTGGTTGTAGCCAATCAATATACGTAGTAGGCAATGAGCAAGATTATCATTTTAAAGTATTGCAGCTCATTTTAAAAAAACTGGGTCGTCCTTATGCCGATGGTATTTACCACTTAAGCTACGGCATGGTGGAGTTGCCTGAAGGTAAAATGAAAAGCCGTGAAGGAACTGTAGTTGATGCGGATGATTTAATGGCTGCGATGATTGAACAAGCCGAAGAAACCACAAAAGAATTGGGTAAAACGGATGGCTTACCTCAAGAGGAGTTGATAGCACTTTACAATATGGTAGGTTTAGGTGCTTTAAAGTATTTTATTTTAAAGGTTGATCCTAAAAAGAAAATGTTGTTTAATCCTAAAGAGTCTATAGACTTTCAGGGAAACACTGGTCCTTTTATACAATACACCCATGCACGTATAAAAAGTGTACTGCGAAATGCACAAGCAGCTGATTTGGTTATGCAGTTTGATGAATCAGAAATTACCTTGAGTAAAGTAGAAAAGGAGTTGTTGGTTATCATGTATAAATACCCCGAAGTATTGGCAGAGGCTGGTAAAACTTTTAGTCCGGGTGTGTTATGTAATTACGTGTATGAGTTGGCCAAAGTATACAGTCATTTTTACCACGAACATTCTGTGCTTAAAGAAACCAATGTAAACCAACAAGCTTTGCGTTTGCAATTGTGTACACTAACTGCAGATATCATTCGTTCTTCATTCCAGCTATTGGGCATACAAGTGCCCGAGCGCATGTAATTTTTAAACTTTTGGATGTAATAAAGGTAATAACTGTTGCTACGGTATTGGTTTTGTTTGGGTTAATTACTGCATGTAACCCCCAAACCAAGCTATTTAAACAAGCACGCATACAAAGCAGTAATGGCATGAACGAAGATGCCGCAAACCTTTATTACAACATTTTACTTACTGATAGTAAAAACAAGTTAGCCCGTACCGAGCTAAAAAATATTGCACAAAAAGTAATTGCTGATAAGTTTGCTAAGTTTAGCAAACTGGTTATTGAAGATAGGATAGAAGAAGCCCTAAAAACTTATAAATACGCTAAAGAATATACCCAAAACGCTGCCAAAGTAGGTGTGGTACTGGAGTGGCCAAACGAGTACGATGAGGTATACAATGACATCAAAAACGAATACACCCAACAACAATATGATATAGCTGTTGGACTCATTCAAAACCGTAAATACGAGACAGCAGAAAAGGTATTTGGACGAATTGCCTTATACGATAGTAATTACAAAGATGTATCGGTGCTGCGTTTAAATACGGTTTTAGAACCCCTTTATACAAAGGCTACACAGCTATACAACAACAAACAATTTAAAGAGGCGTATTATGCTTTTAATAAAATTGTTCAAATAGACGACCAATATAAAGATGCACAAAAAATGCGCTCCTTGTCTATTCAACAAGCTACTTCAATTGTTGGGGTATTGCCTTTACAAATTAATACCAAGGTAAATTATAACATATCAAATATGGCTGATGCCTTAGCTGATTTAATTGGCCAGCAACAGGGGAGCTATGTTAAAATAGCCAATGTGCATGCACTGCACAGCGATTTAGAAAGTAGGGGGTTTAATGGTTTTAAAAATACAGAACAAGCCATAGAAGCTGGCAAGAGTTTAAACTTAGGATATGTTATACTAATTCAATTAGATACGTTTGAGTATGTTAAACAGCCTAAACAAACCATTGAGCGTGAAGGGTATGAAGCTTTTACCGAAAGTATTTTGAATCCTTACACGAAAACATACTCAAGCATTAGTAAATTTAAAAAAGCCACTTACTCCGATAACACAGAAGGACAGCATGTGCACATGGCTTTAAAAGTATCATTAATACAAGTAAGTACGGGCGATGTGTTGGTAAACGAAATGATAACCGTACTTAAAAAAGACGAATTACATGCTGCAAAATTTAGCGGCAATATCAATAATCTATATCCCAATTTACCTGAAGGAAATTACCTGCCGCAAGTTAGTCGCGAGTGGCGCGATATGTTTTTTAACCCACGTAAAAACTTGTTGCCCGTAAACGATTTATTAAACCAAGCTTTTAATGAAGCTTCATTAAAAATGGCTTCTCTTATTCTACCCAAACTGCGGTAATAACTAGTTGGTAGGGTTATTTACTTAAATTGATGAGTAAAACGTTACTGATTGTATTTTGCCTTTATAAAAATGATGGCTGAACCTATTAAAATGTATACGTTGCTAAAAATTAACCAGCCAACGATACTCCAATAAGTTTACCAATACCAAAAGTAATTGCAGCAGCAATTAATCCAAACAACACTTGTCTAAATCCAGAAAACCAAATGCTTTTACCAGTAAACAGAGTAATGGCCGATCCAATTAAAAACAAACCTCCAGCACTTAATATTGCACTTAAGCCAATAGCCGTATAACCGTCAAACATAAAAAACGGAATTACAGGAATTATTGCACCTAACGCAAAAAGTACAAAAGATGTAACTGCGGCTTCCATGGCCGAACCTTTCAAATCATCTGCATTAATACCCAATTCTTCTTTAACTAAAATTTCGTGGGCTTTATCTTTATCTTGTATAATGTCTTTAGCCATTTGTTTGGCTTGTGCTTCAGGTATTCCTTTCGAATAATAAATGAGCGCCAATTCTTTCTCTTCTCCTTCAGGGTTGGTTTCCAATTCGTCCATTTCCAATTGCATTTGGTTTTCTGATAACTCTTGGGAGCTTTTAACAGAAATCCACTCCCCTAAAGCCATGGATAAGGCCCCCGCCAATAAACCTGCAATACCTGTAAGTAACACTTCTTTTTGACCGCTAGAGGCACCGGCAATACCCATTACCAAACTAAAGTTAGATACCAAACCATCATTACCACCAAGCACAGCAGCGCGTAAAGCGTTACCACCAACAGAGCGGTGGCGTTTTTCAAATCGGGCAAGGGTTGATACTGTTATGGTTTGTGTGTTGCTAAGTATATTTTTTAAGATGGTAACATGCGCAGTATCAGAAAGGGAAACAGGGGTGTTTGTTTTTTTACGGGCGTTTAAAACCGATGAAGAAATACTTTTTTCTGAATCTAACAATACACCCAATATGTAATCGTAACCCAACACTCGACCTATTAATTTAAGCACTTTTGCCCTGCCCGAAGGTGCAGGTAAAAGCGAAGTATCCATTCCGTTTTTTTGTAAAAAGGCTAATGCATGTCCGTTTTCAATCTCGCTCATTTGTCTAAAAATGTTGGCCACGTTTTCGTCTTCTTCGTGCTCAGCAAGCAAGGCATACAAATAACCTGTATCTACTTCGGTTTGAATATTTTTTAAATTAATCATGTTGTTTTGGTTTTACTTTCAAACCTAAACAGAAATTAGGTTTTATCCTAAAAAAGTAAACCCTGGAATTGTACAAAAGAGATGTGCTTTGTCAATCTAATTTCAAACCAACAAGATACAATCCATTATTTTTTATTGAAGCACGGTAAATGCTTTGGCAAAACAGTATAGAATTAAATCAAGTAGGCTCATGGTAGCAAAGTGCTTTTTGCGCAGCCTCCTCTGGTAATATTGCCTTCTTGCAATACAATATCTGAATGTAAAAATTGAGCTGCTTCCCTTGATTCACTCACCTTAACTGCACTGCGAGTCATCATATTTTCTTCAAAATCGGATAATACCTGTTTTCTTAATCCCACATTTCGCCATTCGGTAGATGGTTTGCAATTAATGGCTATGGCTCTTGCCAATGCAAGTGCATCTAATAAAGCTTGGTTTGCTCCTTGACCTTTAAACGGACTCATAGGATGCGCGGCATCACCAATTAAAGTTATTGGTCCTATATTTTTTAGGAGTGAGGCTTGGAGTAACGCCCTGTCATATACTGGATAGCCTGATATTTGAGCTTCTTGTGTTGCCGCTAAAATAGCTGGAATAGGTTGATGCCATTGTGTTCTGCGGCAGGCTTCTTTTTTCAGTGCTGCTGCACCTTGGGAACTTAATTCTTTTGCTTCTGCCTCTGTTAGTGGGAAACTAAGCTGCCACATAACCGAGTCGGCTGCATAAGGCATCATATAAATGCGCTCGTGGCCATTGGCAGTTTGAAACACCGTAGCCGAATCGAGCAAAGAACTTTGAATATGTTTTAGGGCACTTAACTTGCAAATACCTAATATTACAATACAACCAAGGTATAGTAATGGGGTAGTTTCTTCGCCAATAGTTAACTTACGCAAAGCACTTCGAATACCATCAGCACCTACTACCAAATCGGCAGTTGAATGCTTTGTGGTTTCATTAACTGTAAAGGTCAATTCCACTTTATTTTGGGCCGTATTTTTTATAGCGGTAAGTTGGTGCCCCCATTTTACATTGGCATGCTTACTAAGCTTATTCAGTAAGGCTAAACGTAATGCTTGGCGAGCAATATGTATATTGTGTATGTGGCTTTTCCTTGGTATTACATTGGGGTTGGTTTCCATCCATTTTCTCATTCCCCATTCGCCTATTACTTTTCCATCTATGTTGTGCACCACATGTTTGGTAGAAACAACTCCATCATTTAAAGTTAAAATACCAAGTCCTGATAAAGCTTTACTTGCTTGTTGTAAAGTTAGTCCATAACCCTGCGAACGTGCATCAAAACCAGTATCGCGCTCATATAAAGTAAATGGAATACCCCTGTGCAAACAAGCCACCGCAAGGGCAACGCCACCAATGCCACCTCCAATAATGGCCACATGGGGGTAATGATGGGTGTCGGCTTCAGGAGGTTTAGCAGCAGGAATTAATCCTTTGCCTGCACAAGCTAAACAGTTTTCTAAATGAAATTTTGGAGGATTGACTTCAGCCGTTTCAGTTGTATTTAACAAGGTATGGTGACGCTTTTTCGCTGTGTTTTTAATCACACGATTTTTTTTGCCGAGTCCTTTACATTCCTCACAAACTGTCCAATCAGAAGCCATTAGTTTCTCCATTTTTGTTTAATGATGCCTTTACTATTCGCAAGGACTTTAATTAAACGCAAATATAAAGGTTGTAGTGGGTTGTTGGTTATGGCTTTTGTAGTTTAGATACGAATTGAAGGTTGGCTTTGATTAAATCGTAATCTGGTTCAAGTGCTTATCAAATGCTAAAGGGTTGTTAGCTTGCATTGTTCTTTTTTAATCTTTTAAAAACAACCAATCCAATAATTAGGAGTAGCACACCTCCAATAATAACATACATTGATTTTAATAGCGAACCTTTATTTTCTATGACCACCCATTTGTTGTTCTCAAAGGCTAATTCAACCTCTAGTTTATTGTCATTATTTAAAATGTATTGATATTGAGGTTTATCTTTTAACGACAAAATGAACTCACATTGATTGTTATGAATATCTTTAAAAAAGGTGTTTTTGAGGTATACCGATTCAATTTCATTAGGTATTGTACCTAGCAATGCAAAAATTGTTGTTTCGTGCCCAAGAATAACCCTTGGGTTTATGAGTTTTACAGAATCACCATTAATTATTACAAAACAATGATCTGTAAAATGTTTAATTGCCAATGCTGCAAATTCTTCTGGCGATTTAAATGCGCCTTTTTTAAAATGAAAGTTCACCTCACCTTCAAATGCAGTGAGGGAACTTTTTAATACCAATACCTTTTTACCATTTTGTTCATAAATCATCAGGTTTGATAAATCAGGCTGATGCGCAAAAGCAATATTTACATAAAACAGTAATAGAGAGAAAAGTCTTAACTTCATTGGTATAATTATTAATTGCTATTTTGCGTAAGCACCAGCTAAACTATTAATAAAATTATTAGCACCTGCTTTATCAACATGGTAATGATAACCTCTGGTAATATCATAATGTCCGCGACTTGCATCTAAATCGCTGTATTCAGTTCCAGCTTCACTTAATCTCTCATATAATCCAAATCCATCTAACGCATAACCTATCATACCGGCATGGCCATCTGTTTGAGCGATTTTAGTTGATTTTCCTGTAGCTGCATGATAGTGGTAACCTGCACCCAGGTTAATGTGTCCACCAGCGTCATCAAAAGGAGCTAATGTATAAGCGCCTAAAATGGCACTCACAGGAGCAGGGGCATCAAATACAACACCATTAAATGCAATTCCTCTCATTGTTGGGGCAGTAGAACCTGGTCCTGCACCAAAACTAACTGGTGATGTTAGTTTTACAGGAGTTACCGGAATATAGATGGTTTTTGTTAACGTAGATACATAAGAAGGTAAGCACTCAACACAGTAGTTTTTATATTCAACACCAACATTTGGGTTGGCCGCAGCTTGGCATTCTGCTTGGGTTGATGTTTTTGTAATTACACCTGTACTTACATTATACATTTGCCAAGTTGTGTTGTTATAAAATGTAGCTAAGTTTTTTATAAATGCACCATCCACATCATACACATTTCCATTTTCTAACCAAATGCCTCCTAATGTTGCATTATCACTTATATTAGTGGGACACCAAGGTCCTTGCACGTGGTCTGTAGGCGTACTTTTGGAAACAATTTTATAGCAATCTGCGGTAGTACCAGTTGATAACGTACGCGAAACAACTGTAATTGGCTCGGCCAAACCTCCTGAAAGAAAATTGCTCGATAGCACTTTTACCACCGTTTCGTCTGTAACAGGCGCAGCAGTGCTGTTGGTAGTATCATCATCCTTACTACAGGATACAAAAGCACAAACAAGTGCAGCAAATAATAAATTTTTAAAAGACATTTTACTTAAATTAAGGTTCATATTTAATTTAGACGATTTTTTGAAAAATAACCTTCACTCTGATTTTTCATTTTAAAAAGGTTTACATGAAAACCAGGATAGGTAGATTTTTAGCTTTTTTCTTGCTAGAATAGAGCAGTAGAAAGTTTGGTAATGATACAACGGTTTATTAGAAGTACAAAAGTTGAACCATACACATTTGCCTTGCTTTTATAAATTAGGTTGTGCGTTAGTTGATTAATAAAACACAATTCTGTTTTCAATACCTTTATATCCCCAATTTCAAACCCTCTTTTCAATCTTTTTAATCTGATATTCTCAATAATAAAAAAAGGACAATACATGTGAATCACATGCATTGTCCCGATAAAAAAACAATTCACCAACTAAAAAAGTAACCTAACTTGTAATCAAGACGGTTGTCGCAATAACAGCAAAGTCAACAAGAAAAAAGGGGTTAAGTGTTTTACCCGAAAATTTCTGTTAATTTTCGTTCGCGGTATTTAAAAATTTGTGCTACACGTTTTTCAATAAACAAGGCATTAATTAACGGTTCTAATATCCATCCTGGAGATAAAAATTCTACACGATCCAGCATCTCTGTTCTGCCATCACCCAAATCTTTAAAAGAGTGTGTGTGGTGCCAACGCACGTATGGACCTTTTATCTGTTCATCAATAAATTGGTGAGGCGGGTTCCATGTACTTATTTTTGTTTTCCAGTTAAAAGGAATACCGTTTAATTTAATTCTGTATTCAATTAAAGTACCCGGAAACATTTTAATGGGCATGGGGGTAAGAATTTTAAATTCTAACTCAGGTGGTGTTAAAGCATTTAGATTTTCGGCCTTGCTAAAAAAATCAAATACCACATCCAGTGGTTTATTAATAATGGTAATCGTTTCAAGTATATGTGGTTTCATTTTTTGGTTTGATGTTTATTTAAATCATCAACACATATAAAGACAATTAAAAAGCCTAACTGTTTTAACTACCTTTGCAACGTGAATTATTTACGCGCAGAAAACTTATACAAACGATATGGCGATAGGATATTGTTTGAAAACCTAACTTTAACCATAGAAAAAGGCGATAAAATCGCTTTAATTGCTAAAAATGGTACCGGAAAAACCAATTTGTTAAACATTTTAGCAGGCCTTGACACCAGTGATGGAGAAGGTAAGGTTATTACCGATAAAAATATACAGGTGGCTTATTTGCCGCAAGAACCTTATTTGGATCCTAAATTAAATGTTTGGGATGCTTTATTTAATAGCAATAACGAATTGCTAAAAGCCGTTGCCGAATATGAAGAGGTGATGCGCATTTCTGAAACCAACCATGACGAAGCCACCATGCTTAAGTTGCAATATGCAATGGAAAAAATGGATTTACTTAGTGCCTGGGATTACGAAAGTCGCATCAAGTTAATTCTTACTAAATTAAGTATTACCCGCTACGATCAACCAGTAACTATGCTAAGTGGTGGCCAACGTAAACGTTTGGCTTTGGCGCGTATTTTAATTCAAACTCCCGATTTAATTATTATGGATGAGCCTACCAACCATCTTGATGTAGAGATGATTGAATGGCTTGAAGGTTACCTTAAAAGTGCGGATGTTACTTTGTTTTTAGTTACCCACGATAGGTACTTTTTAGATGCAGTATGTAACGAAATTATAGAATTAGAAAATAACCAACTTTACACATACAAAGGCAATTATGCTTATTTTATGGAGAAAAAGGAGGAGCGCATTTTTAAAGAAGGTAGGGAAATTGATAAAGCCCGTAATTTATTTAGAAAAGAGTTAGATTGGATGCGAAAGCAACCAAGAGCCCGAGGAACCAAACAAAAAGCCCGTATTGATGCCTTTTACGAAACCAAAGAAAAAGCCAGCCAAAAGATAGAAAATAATAAAGTAGAGTTAGACATGAAAATGCAACGCCTTGGTGGTAAAATAATTGAGCTTCATCATGTTAACAAGACTTTTCCAGGTTTAAAAATTATTGATGATTTTAGTTACATGTTTAGGCCAGGCGAGCGTGTGGGTATTATTGGTAAAAATGGTGTTGGTAAAAGTACCTTTTTAAATACCTTAATGGAGCTTGATACGCCTGATAGCGGGCACATTAGCAAGGGAGATACTGTTGTTTATGGCTATTACTCGCAAAAAGGTTTAGAGATAAAAGAAGATAAGCGTGTGCTTGATGTGGTAAAAGACATTGCAGAGGTAATAGAATTGGGCAGGGGCGAGCAGGTAACTGCCACACAATTGTGTAAGCGCTTTTTGTTTGATGATAAAATGCAACACACATACGTTAGTAAGTTAAGTGGTGGTGAACGCAGAAGACTATTTTTACTAACCGTATTAATTAAGAACCCTAACTTTTTGGTGTTGGATGAACCCACAAATGACTTGGATATTCAAACCTTAAATGTGTTGGAAGACTTTTTAGAAAGTTATAAAGGTTGTTTGGTAATTGTAACCCACGACAGGTACTTTATGGATAAACTGGTTGAACACTTGTTTATTTTTGAAGGTGAAGGCAAAATACGTGACTTTAATGGTAATTACCAGGATTACCTAGATGAGCAAGAGGAGAAGCGAAACGCAGCTAAATTGGCACAACAAGCGCCTAAAGTAGCAAAAGTGGAGTTGCCCGTAACTGCTGTACAAGCAGCAAAAGCTCCTGTTAAACGTAAGCTAAGCTTTAAAGAACAGCAGGAGTTGGACGCACTAACTAAAGACATCCCAGAACTAGAGTTAAAGAAACTGGAGTGGAGCGCCAAATTAAGTGCCGGTAGCAGTAACCACGAAGATTTAATGCAGTGGAGCAGGGCAGTAGAAGAAATAAACACTCAGTTAGATGAAAAAGGAATGCGCTGGCTACAACTTAGCGAGTAACAACATAAGCGATTAGATACAGCCCGGATAGGTTTTTACTTATTCGGGCTTTTTTATGTGCTATCGGGTCACTTTGGCAGCAATTACAATTGTAAACAAGTGTTCATGGGCGGATTAAGCCTGGTTTACCAATGTTTAATAGGCATATTCATCATATAATTAAACACTGTAAATCAATATGTTATGATATTGAATATAAAGTGTTAATAAATGCACGTAATTAACATTTGTTTTGCAGCTACTTTACAAAAGTTAATATAGATAAACATTTGTTAATAGCGTAGTTAACATTTGTTTTGATAGTATTTAGTATGCTAATTATCAATATATTGCAATTATGGATGAACTTAACAAACGTATAGTAGAGATTATGGTTCGTTTTAACCACTCTAAATCGTCTTTAGCTACCGAGTTGGGGGTTTCTTTGCCACTTATAACTCACATTACCACAGGGCGTAACAAACCAGGAATTGAATTACTGCAACGTGTAATGCAGCGTTTCCCGGATATAGATCCCATTTGGTTGTTTTTGGGTGAGGGAGTTATGTTGAAACCTGCCCCTAAACAAGTGGATTTATCCCCTGTACTAAGTAAAATGAATGACCTTAATATGTTAGTTAATAATGCATTAGAGGTAAATAGAACCATGCTCGATTACCATAAACTATTGCTTGATGAGGTGTTGCATTTGCAAGAAATGAGTATTCAAATCCAACATGCTACACACGATTTAGATCAGTTGAAAGTTAAGCTAGAATACATAAAAGAAGACCTTAGAAATATTTAAAGTATAAGTACCAATTTATTAATTTAAATCACTGATTAGTAAATATTAAAACATAAAAAATATGAATTGAAGCAAATCATGCTAGATTATATTTTAAACAGTTAAATACTTGATTAGTCACTTTGTCAGCAATTTTAAAATGCGTAATTTGGGTATATTCGAAACCACAAAAAACAAACCATGAAAGATTTTAAGAAATACTACCAAATAGAAGCTGCCCCTGAAGAAGTTTATGCTGCTTTAACTAATGCGGCAACAATAGAACTGTGGACAGGCGACCATGCCGAAATGAAACCAGAGGTTGGAACCGAATTTAGTATGTGGGATGGAAGTATAGTTGGTAAAATACTTGAATTAGTAGAAGGAAAGCTGATTGTACAACAATGGTATTTTGGTGAAAACGAAACGGATACACCTTCTGTAGTTACCATTAAATTACATGACGACAATGGCGATACTTCTTTGGAACTACGCCACACGAATATACCTGATGAAGATTATGTGGATATTGTTGATGGTTGGAATGATACGTACATGGCCGATTTAATTGACTTTTACGAGGAGGATTAACCTTATAATTACTTTTTAAGTTCTTAAATATCTGACTATTGATCGTTGTTTTTCATGATACTAAATAACTAAATACACTTTATTAATTTGTATCTCTAATGCTGTTTGCAGCACAAGTTGTAAGTTTATTAACCATGCAAATTACTTTGCGCAAACCTTTAGATAGGGTTTAATACTAAAATCATGCAATACAGATACTAAATTCTGTAACGGGTTATCTTTAATCTATTGCATATTTGTACCTTTAAAGTAGCCCACAATGAACGGTAAATCTTATACACGAAAAAACTTCCCAGTTTTGGGCATGAGTTGTGCCGCCTGCGCCATAAGCTTAGAAAGCATGCTTAAAACAACCCAAGGTGTAAAAGATGCAGGGGTTAACTATGCCAATCAAATTGCTTGGGCTGAGGTTGAAACTGGATTTGACGTAATCGCATTAAAAAAAGCTATTCAGGCCATTGGCTACGATATTATCATAGTCGAGGAAAACGCGCAAGCCATTCAAGAAGATGCACAAATAAAACACCATAGGCAGTTAAAAGTGCGCACCATATGGTCGGTGGCACTTACTTTACCTGTCTTTACCATCGGAATGTTTTTTATGGATATGCCATACGGAAATTGGATATCTATGGTATTATCGGCCCCAATAGTATTTTTTATTGGAAAAAGCTTTTTTATTACAGCATACAAACAAGCCAAACACGGCAAAGCCAATATGGATACATTGGTTGCCTTAAGTACTTCAATTGCATTTATTTTCAGCGTGTTTAATACTTTATACCCCCAGTTTTGGCATCAACAAGGCTTACACGCACATGTTTATTACGAAGCCGCATCGGTGGTAATAACCTTTGTTTTGTTAGGCAAATTGCTTGAAGAAAGGGCAAAATCAAACACATCAACAGCCATAAAAAAATTAATGGGACTGCAACCCAATACAGTTACTGCAATTATTAATGGTAAGGAACAAATTATGGCCATTGCTGAGGTTAAAAAGGGCGACTTATTATTGGTAAAGCCAGGCGAAAAGATTCCAGTTGATGGTATGGTAAAGCAAGGAAACTCCTTTGTTGATGAGGGTATGATTACTGGAGAACCAATACCTGTGCAAAAGCAGGAAGGTGTGATTGTTTTTGCAGGTACCATTAACCAAAAGGGGAGTTTTAGGTTTGAGGCGCAAAAAGTGGGCAATGAAACCTTACTTGCTCAAATAATTAAAACTGTTCAAGATGCCCAAGGATCGAAAGCTCCAGTACAAAAAACGGTTGATAAAATAGCTAGTATTTTTGTACCAGTGGTCATGAGTATTTCTATTTTAACCTTTGTGGCTTGGATGATTTTTGGTGGCGAAAACGCATTTACGCATGCACTTTTAACATCAGTTACGGTTTTGGTTATTGCATGTCCGTGTGCATTGGGTTTGGCAACTCCTACTGCTATAATGGTGGGTGTAGGTATAGGTGCCGAAAACCATTTGCTCATTAAAGATGCCGAAAGTTTAGAGCTAGCACATCGAGTAAATACCATTATTTTAGACAAAACAGGAACCATAACAGTTGGTAAACCAATGGTAACAGATGTTTGGATAGCGCCCGAATTTGATTTAACCCAACAACAAATATTGGTGGCTTTGGAAAAACTCTCGGAGCATCCGTTAGCTGATGCGGTGATAAATTATTTCGGTAATGAAGGTACTGGAGACATCGTTATTCAGGGGTTTGAAAGTATTACAGGAAAAGGGGTAAAGGCACAATACAACAACTTACCTTATTTTATTGGGAACAATAATTTAATCATAAGCAACGGTATACAACTTACATCGACCCAGGTCTCCACTGCACAAAACTGGCAAGAGCAAGCCAAAACAGTGGTATTTTTTGCTAATAACAATCATTTATTGGCCATTATAGCCATTGCCGATAGCATTAAAACCACATCAAAACAGGCTGTAAGTTTGCTTCAAAAACAAGGTATTGAAGTATTTATGTTAACGGGCGATAACATCCATACTGCAACTGAAGTAGCATTGCAAGTAGGTATTACCCAATTTAAAGCAGAGGTATTGCCAAGTGATAAAGCCAAGTTTGTTAAACAATTGCAAGCACAAGGCAAAATAGTGGCTATGGTGGGTGATGGTATTAATGATAGTGAGGCGTTAGCCCAAGCAGATGTTAGTATAGCCATGGGAAAAGGTTCTGACATTGCGATGGATGTGGCTAAAATTACCATTATTAATTCCGATTTACAGTTGGTAGCTAAAGCCATTTTGTTGTCTAAAAAAACAGTGGCTACCATCCATCAAAACTTATTTTGGGCATTTATTTACAACGTAATTGGAATTCCTTTAGCAGCAGGTATTTTGTATCCCGTAAACGGATTTTTACTTAACCCCATGATAGCTGGAGCTGCAATGGCTCTTAGCTCGGTTTCTGTTGTGAGTAACAGTTTGCGATTAAAATTGTTAAAATTATAAACCAATAGCATATGACAGATTTTAAATTTAAAACCAACATTAAATGTGGCGGATGTATTGCCGCAGTAACTCCATTTTTAGATAAAGTAATAGGAATTGAAAAGTGGGAGGTAGACACCGCTAATTTGGATAAAGTACTTACCGTGACTTGCAATTTAATTGACACCTTAAGTATAGAAAATGCAGTGAAAGAAGCGGGGTACAGTATTGAGAAAATTGGGTAGAAATTAGCCTAAATAATAAAGCCGCCCTATAAATAGGAACGGCTTTATAAAATAAAGGGGGTTAACAAATATGTTTAATTTTAATTTAATAAAGCGTTGTTTTATAGTACATAAGCATGTACCCCATTGCTTTATAAAGTTGCCATATCAACCACAAATCGGTATTTTACATCAGATTTTAACATGCGCTCGTATGCCTCATTAATATGATCCATTGGTATCAACTCAATATCGCTCATGATGTTGTGTGCTGCGCAATAATCCAACATCTCCTGGGTTTCTTTAATTCCTCCAATTAACGATCCAGCTAGGGTTCTGCGCTTGCCCAATAAACTAAATGCATTTATTTGTGATGGGGTTGGAGGTGCACCTAAAAGCACCATCACACCATCTGATTTTAATAGCTGTAAATAGGTATTGTAATCGTGCGGTGCCGAAACAGTATTGATGATGAAATCAAATTTCATGGTTAAATTCTTCATGGTTTCTGCATCGCTCGTTAAAGCAAAATGATGTGCACCTAACATTTCTGCGTCAGCTTTTTTATTTACACTAGAACTTAGCATGGTTACTTCGGCACCAAATGAAACGGCAAACTTAACAGCCATATGGCCTAACCCGCCTAAGCCTAATATACCTACTTTGTGCCCTTTACCAACTTTCCAGTGGCGTAATGGAGAATAAGTAGTTACACCTGCGCACAACAATGGAGCAACACGTGCTAAATCCAATTTATCAGAAACATGCAAAGTATATTTTTCATCAACCACAATGTTTTTGCTGTATCCGCCAAAAGTTTGTGTTTTACCATCTAAACGTAAACTGTTGTATGTGCTAATTGCACCTGTATCGCAATATTGCTCTAAGCCTTCTTGACAATTAGGGCATGTACGACAAGAGTCTACAAAGCAACCCACACCGGCTAAATCACCTACTTTAAAATTGGTTACCAAATTTCCTACAGCAGTTATTTTTCCAACTATTTCGTGACCAGGTACAATTGGGTAAATTGCACTATTCCACTCGTTGCGTGCTGCATGTAAATCGCTGTGGCAAACACCGCAATAAAGTATTTCAATTAATACGTCATGTGCGCCTACGTCTCTGCGTGTAAAATCAAATGAACTTAAATCTGTGGTAGCACTAAATGCTGCGTATCCTTTGGTTTGAATCATGTATCTTAATTTTGGTTGTCAAATATAATATGGTATTGGGTTAATGTAACACCATTTGTTTTGCAATGTATGGTTTTGATGCCCCATTTAATTTATGTTTAGTAGGTTGTATGAAATGAAAAGCATTATTACTACATATATTAGGCAAACTTTTAATCCAACCAGTTGGTTAATGTTTATTAAGAAGAAAAGCTTGGTGTTTAGTTTGAGTTTAACCCTTAGCATTGTAGGTTAAATGAACATCAACCCCAAAAAATGAATAAATTAATTAGGATAGCTAAATTAATATAAAATAACGCAATGGATTTATTTGGCACAACAAGCAACAATACCAATTTGTTACCTTTTGATGGTAACGTAATTTATTATGGCATATGCATGCCTTTAACAGATGCTGATTATTACCTAAATGTCTTGCTAAGCTGCATAGAGTGGCGAAATGATGAGGCCATTATTATGGGTAAAAAAATAATAACGGCCCGTAAAGTGGCTTGGTATGGCGATAAATCATATGCATATACTTACTCTAAAACCACCAAATATGCCTTGCCTTTTACAAACGAGTTGTTGGCACTAAAACAATTGGTTGAAATGAAAACAGGTGCACAATTTAACTCGTGTTTATTAAACTTATATCACAACGGAAACGAAGGCATGGCGTGGCACAGCGATGCTGAAAAGGATTTAAAAAAGGATGGTGCAATTGCATCGTTAAGTTTTGGTGCCGAGCGTAAATTTGCCTTTAAACACAAGGCCAATAAAGAAACTGTTTCGCTACAACTAGAACACGGTAGTTTATTGGTAATGAAAGACACCACACAAACACATTGGTTACACCGTTTGCCTCCAACTACTAAAGTTAACAAGCCTAGGGTGAATATTACTTTTAGAAGTATGGAAGGTTAGTTAAGTATACTGATTGATAATGGCATGTAATATCAAATAGCATAAGGTATAGGGTGATTAATTACCTTAAAAAAACTTTATCATATTTGTCTTAAATCCTTTAAATTGCAAGCATTAATTACAACAAGCCTTTTCGGCTGTGTTGCTTACACAAGAAATTTATTTTGATGAAATACCAAGTGGAAATGCCCGAGTACAATACAGATCGCGGGTTTATGCAAATTTCAGAGTACGGTCGCAATATTCAAAAAATGGTTGAAGTGGCCGTTGTCGAACCCGATAGAGGAAAACGTAACAAACTAGCAGGAGCTTTAATACAGTTAATGGGCATGCTTAATCCGCATTTGCGTGATGTAGCCGACTATAAACACAAATTATGGGATCACTTATTTGTAATCAGTGATTTTAAATTAGATGTAGATTCTCCATATCCCATTCCAACGCGAGAAAGTGTTGCCCTTAAACCGGCCATCATGAATTATCCGCAACGTAGAATCAGGTATCGTTTTTATGGTAAAAACATAGAACAAATGATAGGGCGTGCAGGTGAAATGCCCGAAGGGCCAACCAAAGTTGGTTTTATTAACCTGATTGGTTCGTTTATGAAACAGGCTTGTAAAAACTGGAACGAGGAGCAATTGAGTGATGAAGAAATTTTATCACATTTAGAATTACTAAGCGAAGGGCGCATACGTTTAACCACCGAAGAAGATGTGCAGTTTAATGCATTACAAAATCAAAGTCGTGGAGTTGGTAACCGTAATTTCCGACCTAGTGGTGGTAGTAACCAAGGTGGTGGTAGCCGCAATTTCCGTCAAGGAAGTGGCAATCAACCAAACCGTAACCGCAGCAACCAAAGTGGTGGCAGTAACCAACAAAATCGTACTAACCAAGGCACTGGCAGCAGTGGCAGCAACAGTAATCGTTTTCGCAACAACCCTAATAATCCCAAAAACAGAGGATAAAAGTTGTTTGTGGTTTGATTTGTAGTGTAGGTTTTTGCCTTAGTTAAACCATTACCTATTTTAATGATGAAAGAGTATAATTTTACCGAGATAGAGCAGAAGTGGCAAAACAATTGGAGAGCCCAACAAGTATATAAAGTTACCCAAAACCCCAATAAACCTAAGTGTTATGTGCTTAGTATGTTTCCATACCCGAGTGGTGCAGGTTTACATGTTGGGCATCCTTTAGGATACATTGCATCCGATATTTATGCACGTTATAAACGCCTAAAAGGATTTAACGTATTGCATCCCATGGGTTACGATAGTTTTGGTTTACCTGCCGAACAATATGCCATACAAACTGGCCAGCATCCCGCTGTTACAACAGAAAATAACATTGCGCGTTACCGCGATCAATTGGATAAAATTGGTTTTTGCTATGATTGGGATAGAGAAGTACGCACTTCTAATCCGGATTATTACAAATTTACACAATGGATTTTTCTGCAATTATATAATTCATGGTATAACCCCAATACCGATAAAGCCGAATCTATAGAAACCTTAGCCAAACAGTTTAGTGAACATGGGTTTGGTAAGGTAGATGATAGCGTATTAACTGGAGGCATTGAATTAGATTTTCCTGCATTTACCGCACAAGATTGGAATAACTTTAGCGAAGAGAAACGCGAAGAAGTGCTTTCTGGTTTTCGTTTAGCTTATTTAAGTGAAGCATACGTAAATTGGTGTCCTCAATTAGGTACCGTGCTAAGTAACGATGAGGTAAAAGATGGCTTGAGCGAACGTGGCGGATACCCTGTTGAGCGTAAACTAATGAAACAATGGAGCATGCGCATTACTGCTTATGCTGCACGTTTATTAAACGATTTAGAAGGGCTAGATTGGACTGAAAGTTTAAAAGAAACACAACGCAATTGGATTGGAAAATCGCAAGGTGCAAGTGTGCATTTTAAAGTGCAAGATAAACCCTTCGATATTGAAGTATTTACCACACGTCCAGACACCATTTTTGGTGTAAGTTTTATTGCAGTTGCTCCTGAGTACGAGTTTTTAGCAGACTTGTTGGAAGCCGATTACGTAGATGATGTGATGCAATATGTGGAGCAAGCCAAAAACCGCAGCGAACGCGACAGAATGGCTGATGTAAAACGTGTAAGCGGAGCATTTACCGGATCGTACGCCATACATCCCTTTACAGGTAAAGAAGTACCTATTTGGGTAGCCGATTATGTTTTGGCAGGTTACGGGACGGGCGCTGTAATGGGCGTTTCAGCACACGATAGCCGCGATTTTGCCTTTGCAAAACACTTTAATTTACTAATTTTACCTGTTGTAAAAATACCAGCAGATCACGATTTAAATACGGCATCGTATGATGCCAAAGAAGGCCAATTAACCAATTCTGATTTTTTAAACGGACTTGAAGTAAAAGAGGCCATAAAAAAAGCCATTGAATATATAGAGCAGGGGTTACATGGAAAAGGTAAAACCAATTTCCGTTTGCGTGATGCCATTTTTGGTCGCCAACGTTATTGGGGTGAGCCAATTCCGATCTACTATAAAAATGGCATGCCACACTGCATTCCCGAAGATAAATTACCTTTGGTATTGCCCGAGATAGACAAGTTTCTACCAACCGAAGATGGTGAACCACCATTGGCACGTGCCGATAAATGGAAATGGAACGAATTAAAAGGTTGTGTTGATGCAGAAGGTTTTGCCATAGAAACCACTACGATGCCAGGTTGGGCAGGTAGCAGCTGGTACTTTTTACGTTACATGGATCCCTTAAATAATACAGCTTTTGTAAGTCAAGATGCTGTTAACTATTGGCGTAACGTAGATTTATACATGGGTGGAAGTGAGCATGCTACAGGCCATTTGTTATACGTACGTTTTTGGACTAAGTTTTTGTTTGATAGGGGATTTATTCCAGTTAATGAACCTGCTCAAAAGCTAATCAACCAAGGAATGATTCAGGGTAGAAGTAATTTTGTTTACAGAATTAAGAATACTGAAAAATTTGTATCCCTAGGCCTTAAAAATCAGTTTGAAACCACATCAATTCATGTTGATGTTAACATTGTTCATAATGATGAATTAGATATTGAAGCTTTTAAAGCATGGCGCGAAGACTTTAAAAATGCGGAGTTTATTTTAGAAGAAGGTAAATACATCTGTGGTAGTGAAGTTGAAAAGATGAGCAAATCGAAGCACAATGTTGTAACGCCCGATAACATTGTAGCCGATTACGGAGCCGATACCCTACGTTTATACGAAATGTTTTTAGGCCCCTTAGAACAAAGTAAACCATGGAGCACACAAGGAATAGAAGGGGTGCACCGTTTCCTTAAAAAATTATGGCGTTTGTTTTATGATGCAGACGGAAATATAATGGTTAGTAAAGATTCCGCTGATAAAAAAGAACTTAAATCAATACATAAGTTAATTAAAAAAGTAGGCGAGGATATTGAGCATTTTTCATTCAATACATCGGTTCCTGCATTTATGATTTGTGTAAATGAGTTGATGGAATTAAAATGTAACAAACACGAAGTTTTAGAAAGCATGGTGGTTTGTTTGCATCCATACGCTCCTCATATTACCGAAGAATTATGGGTGGCTTTGGGTAATTCTGATTCAATTGTAAATGCCCAATTCCCAGTATTTAATGCCGAGTATTTGGTAGAAGACAGTTTTAGCTACCCCGTTTCCATTAATGGCAAGCACCGTACTAATATTGAGTTTAGCTTAAGTGCGACTCAGGCTGAAATTGAGCCTGTGGTGTTAACTGACGAGTTGGTTCAAAAATGGTTGGAAGGTAAAATCCCTAAAAAAATAATTTTTGTTAAAGGTAAAATCATCAACATGGTGGTGTAATAAACACGTTATAATATTGTACATCATTAAGGCTGTTTCTTTTCCAGAAACGGCCTTTTTTGTTTTGGTAAATTGATACATGCTTCTAATGCAAATCTGAATCAAATAGTGTTGTTTGATGATGTGTGGTAAATTATTGCCTTCACATATTAAATAGTGCGTATTGTAATGCAATACACATAAATTTGTGATTAAATGAGTTTGAAACCTAGCACCAAAATAGCTTTAATTTGTTTGTTGTTGGTAACAGTTTTAAGTGCTTGCAGCCAGCGTTATTGGTTCCGTAAAAAATCAGGATCCACTTTAAACAACGACAGCACCATTATAGAAAAAGATTATCAGATTGTTTGGTAAATATGCGCAAAATAAATTGTTTGCTTGGTTTAATGTTTGTACTCGTATTTGGTGCAATGGCCCAACAAGTTGAAATTGGTAAAGCTACTGATAACAACTACATCATAACTGCAGATACAATAGTGTTGGTTAAAGCCATTAACCGCACTTTAAATGATGGCACCATCATTCATAACTTGCACATCGAATCGGTGGGAGCACACCATTATCTTGTTGCCGAAGGCACTTATAAAAACTACAGTAAACTTATTGCCATGGTGCTTAATTACAATATTTCAACCCGCACTTACTTTGCTATTCAAGGCAATGGTTATGTAACATGCGCAAGCGCAGCTTGCTTGCAATGCAGTTTGTTTAAAGAAAATGGCCGCATTGTAGGGTGTAAATGTGCCGAAAAATCTACCATAAGCAACCAATGTAATTTTACCAATAAACCAACAAGTGCATTTTATTTAAATATCATTCGGGCCAGTCAAATGATTATTAAAAAGTAAACATCAAAAAATAAAGGCTTAATTATATTTTTTAAACAAATGGTTAACTACACCAAACAACAAATTACTCAAATTAAGCAACAGGCCTTAATTGCAGCGCAGCAACACAGCGCGGTAATGTTGTTAGATAACAATTTTTGCATAAACGCTTTTGGCTTACATCAAATAGAATTTGCGGCAGCCTTTGGTGTAAGTGATTACCTATCTCTAAATCATCAAAGTTTTGATGATTTAGAAAGTTTTGTAGCTAAACACCAAGATAAATATGTGTTTACACAATTAAGTTACGACTTAAAAAATCAACTCGAAAAACTGCAATCAAACCACCCAAACCATATCGGTTTTAATCAGATAATTGCATTTGTGCCAGAGCAACTTGTGGTTATTGATGCACAAGGTAACTGTGTATTTGGCAATGATGTGGCGCAACAATTGCTGCAACAGCAACTAAGTCTAACAGATTTGCTTCACATCCCCATTAATGTGTTAGCTAAGGTAAATAAACAACAATATTTAAGTGATGTAGAGCACATCAGGCAACACATTTTAGAAGGCGATGTATATGAGTTAAATTACTGTACAGAATTTTATCATACCAATGCCAATATCAATCCTTATCAGGTTTACGATAAGTTGATGGGTAAATCGCCAGTACCATTTGGGGCATTTTTTAAATGGGATAAAAAGTATTTGTTGTGCGCCAGCCCTGAAAGGTTTATGACTAAGTTAGGCGACAAAGTATATTCACAGCCCATTAAAGGAACCACACCGCGAAGCGAGGATATAGCAGAGGATGAATTACAAAAACAACATTTGTTAAACAGCGAGAAAGAACGTGCCGAGAACTTAATGATAGTTGATTTGGTGCGTAATGACTTGGCGCGAACAGCACAAACAGGTACCGTTATGGTTGATGAATTGTTTGGTATATACAGCTTTAAACAAGTGCACCAAATGATATCAACCGTTAGCGCAAAACCCAAGCAGGAGGTTAGTGGGGTTGAAGTAATTAAACAAGCGTTTCCTATGGGTAGCATGACGGGTGCACCTAAAATTATGGCGATGAAATTAATTGAGCAATATGAGCAAACCCAACGTGGATTATACGCTGGAGCGGTAGGGTATTTTGCACCCAATGGTAATTTCGATTTAAATGTGGTGATACGCAGTTTGCAATTTAATGCCCATACCAATTATTTAAGTTTTGAAGTGGGCAGCGCCATCACCTATGATTCGCAAGGTGAGCAAGAATATGAGGAGTGTTTACTTAAAGCCAGCGCCATGGTTAATGTATTGTTGGGCGATTAAAAAAATAAAACCAGTTTGCATCAAGCTAACACCAACTTAACTCAATCGTTCATTTTTTAAAATACTGTTATGCAATAATTTGGGCTTTAAACCAAATTGATTCCCATTAAGTGAATAAGAAGTAAGGTGAAAGAAGTAATGGAAAGAGGCGCCTAAGCGCCTCTTATTTTGTAA
>JBILPP010000077.1:0-7053 GCA_044373765.1 Bacteroidia bacterium | reverse complement strand
AACTCCGCTTGCTTCAAATACCAATTCCTTTTTAGGTGCTGTAATGGCAGCAATTTCTGCTTCGCCTTGTCCATCATCCTTTGCATATTCTTTAAGATCTGCGATAGAGGTTTCTTCTATCTTTGCTAATCCTAAAACAATAGCCGTTTTACCATTACAATCTTTCGGTACAAAAAAACCATAATCTTTAAATGTAACACGCATGTTTGTTCCATCTGCAGCTTTCAATTCCATCCAGCATCCTTTTTTCTGGCAAACAGCTTCAACAGGAGCAGTAACTTTAACAGCAAGTTCCTTTTTGTCGCCCATTAATGTTTTCATTTCTTCTATAGTTATTGCACTATCAGCGGTTATTGGGTCACCAAAATTTTCTGATTTAGCCGAAGTTTGTTCTGTTGATGTGCTATCTTTTTGAGAACCGGTTTGGTTGTTGCTTTGTCCGCACGAAAAAACAAGTGTGGCCAATGTTACATAAAGTACTTTTTTCATTTTCTAAACAATTTTAAAATTAATGTATGCAAAGTAATTCGTTTATAGTCATAATTTAAACATAAATTAGATAAATTGTTTGAGCTAATAATTTGTGTAGTTATAATATTGTGTATATTTGCCTCCAGTTAATGGTATTGTGGCCGAGAGGCTAGGCTCAGCTCTGCAAAAGCTGCTACAGCGGTTCGAATCCGCTCAATACCTCCAAAGCCCTTCTTGTTTGAAGGGCTTTTTTTTTGCTTGTTGCTTATATCAGGACATAAAAAAAGCCGCTCAAGGCGGCTTCAGTGTTATTAGTAAGTGAATTATTCAGCTTTTGTAAACGATTTAGATACCACGTTTCCATTGTCAGAAAATCTAATGAAGTAAAGTCCTTTTTCCAAATCACTAATGTTTAAAGTTGTTTCGTTACCGCTGTGTGTAAATGATTTTACTTTTGCGCCCAAAACATTATAAACAGTAACATCAATTGCATTGGTGGTTACATACTTTAGGGTTATTGCATCCTTTGCTGGATTAGGGAAGAAGGTAACTACACTTTGTTTTTTAACAGTATTTAATCCTGTTGCCCAACCTTTTGCCATTAGTGTTATGGTGTCTGCATTGTGTGCACCGTTAGCATAAGCCAAACGTATTTTAACAGTTGCGTTGCCAGGTATTGATTTGCTGAAGAAATCTCCTTTTAGAGGTCCCGAAACACCAATTTTTAGTTTAAATGAATTATTAAAACCCAGACTCAAATTGGAAATACAATCATATGGATCGCAGAAATCAAACTGCCACCCTGATGGAACTTCAAATGAAATAATTGACCAATTGATCATCGAATCAGCTGCTGATGCGGAATTGTTTGTTATTACACATGAAGCCGATTTGGGGTTATTATCGCTGCCCCATCCACTTACACTCACATTTTTGTTATTGAATGACATTTGAGCTGAAGCATTGCTTATTGTAAAAATAAGGCCAATTATGTAGATAAGTTTTTTCATAGTCAAAAATTGTACTACGAAGTAACAATTTTAATGGCACTTAATCAAACTAATTAAACTTAATGTTCTCTTTTTGCAGGTTGAGGAAATAATTTATTGCCTTTTGCTAAATTAATCACTAAATATGCATACTAGAAAACTCAATTACTTAAACACATATTATGAAAAAACAATTACTATCATTAGCAGTAGGCGCTATACTACTGTTTGCTAACAACGCCAATGCCCAGTATTATACTCTAGGTATTACAGGTGCTAACCCAAAGGGGCTAAATGCCGATGGCGAAAACCCAGCTACTTTATTAACTGGTTGGGCAACTATTTGGACTGGAAATGGTACAGCAGCAGCGGCATATAGCCCTACTACGCAGTTGCCATTTGCTTTTACGTTTAACGGAAATTCTTACACACATTTTAAAGCTTCAAACTCAGGTAGCGTAACTTTTGATACCGCTTCTACATTAATACCTGCTTATGGTAACACCACATTACCAAGTGCACTTGTGCCTGATAACTCAATTAACATTTTGGGTGTAAAACCATCTAGCTGGGTAAGTGGAACTACCACATACAACAGTGCTGTAGTTACAAAAACCTTTGGTACTGCGCCTAACAGACAATTCTGGATTCAGTACAACTTTTTCTCTGAGGCAAATATTTCTACAGGATGGACTTATTGGTCTGTTGTATTAGAAGAAACTTCAAACAAAGTATACATTGTTGATATGAAAACACTTTGTCTTAACAATGGAACCGTTTGTGGTAACAATGTAAAGGTATCAGCAGGTCTTCAGATGAACAGTTCTACCGCATATCCTATTGCAGGTTCTCCTAACTTAGGCGCGAACAACTATTCAACTAATTTATTCGATGCATCAGACAATAAATACTACGAGTTTATTAACGGTACACAACCAACCATTGATTTAAGTGTATTTTTGGTAAATAACGAAGCTATTAGCTTAAACAAACCAACTAAAATTTACGGAAGTATCATAAACTTGGGAAGCCAAAATGTTACTTCAATGACAATTAACTATCAGTTAGAAACTGAAGAAATTGTTTCAGCTAATTTGACTGGTTTAAACATTGCAGCAAGTGGAGGTTCTTATGAGTTCACGCATCCAACTCCTTTAGTTGTTAATGCAGATGGTTCTAAAATGTTAAAAGTATGGGCAACTAACATCAACGGTGGTACGGATGCTGTTACTTCAAATGACATCTTAACCAAATATGTAATTGGAGCAGAAAACTTACGTAAATCTTTACATGAAATTTTCTCTTCATCTACATGTGGACCTTGTGCTCCAGGTAATGCCAATTATAAAAAAGTTGTAGCAGCCAGAGATAAGAACTTGTTTTCATCTATCAAGTATCAACAAGATTTCCCTGGAACTGGTGATCCATATTCAACTACAGAAAGTGTAGCCAGAAGAAATTACTATGCAATTAATTCAATTCCAAGAATGGAAATTGATGGAAAATGGGATCAAAATGCCACTGCATTTACAGATGGGGTATTCAACCAATTCCAGGCTGTTCCATCAGAAATTAGTATTGATGCAACATACAAAGTGTTTGGTAAAACAGTAACTGCTGATATTAAATTAAAATCTGCTATTAATATTACTGGTGACAACAATGTGTTATATGTTGCAATCATAGAAGGTAAAACAACAGCTAATTTAAAATCTAACGGAGAAAGAGAGTTCCTTCACGTAATGAAAAAAATGTTGCCTAACCAAAATGGTACAGTATTAACTGGTGGATTAGCACTAGGTGTTGAGAAATCTTACACATTAGCATACGAATTTCCAGGTAATTACCGTTTAGCTTCAGATGGTCAGAATCCAATTAATTTAGCTACTGAACATTCAGTAGAAGGTTTTGATGATTTAGAAGTAGTGATTTTTGTTCAAAATAAGACTACAAAGAATGTGATTCAGTCTGCTATTGCAGAGAGAACGGCATATTATGCATTAGGCTTAGGTGAAAAAGAAAATAGCATAAAAGCTGCAGTTTATCCAAATCCTGCTTCAAGTACTTTCTCTATAGCCTCTCCAAATGCAGGTCGCTACGGATACGTGCGTGTATTTGATATCAGCGGTAAAGAGGTTGTTGCAAACCAATTGGTGGAGTTTAACAACACCCAAGTTGATGTTGCTAACTTACAAGCTGGTGTTTATTTTGTAGCTATCACTACAGATGGTCAAACTTCAACTCAAAAATTAGTTATTGCTAAATAATTAGCAACAATTTGATATAACAAAAAACGCCTCGCAATTTGCGAGGCGTTTTTTATTTAAAGGTTTTTTCTTATTTCCTATAAAGCGTGAGCAACAACTTCTTTAACTGCAGGAACCATGCGTGTCAACATACCTTCAATGCCACGTTTTAAAGTTACCGTAGAGGATGGACATCCACTGCATGAACCTCTCAACTCAACGGTTACGATACCGTTTTCAAAATCTCTGAATGAAATTTGACCGCCATCTACTTCTACAGCAGGTTTAATGTACGTATCTAAAATTTCTTTAATTTGTTCAACAATTACATTGTCGTTGCCATAATCCTTGGTGTTCTCCACTGGTGCCTCTAAAGCAATGGGTTCGCCAGCTGCAACGTATGATTTCAGGAACTCTTTCATGATTGGAATAATTTCTTCCCACTCAACTCCCGGAACTCGGGTAAGGGTTACAAAATTATTCATAATAAATACGCCTTGAACGAAACTAAACTCAAATAGGTTTTTCGCAAGTGGAGAGTAAGTAGTTGATGCTACAGTTGGAAAGTCGGCAGTTTGGTCTGGAAAAATCATGCGGTTAAACACGAATTTCATTGTTTCCGGATTTGGTGTGGACTCACTGTATACGTCTAAAAAATCTTTTATATCAGTCATAAATTTATATTTATACCTACAAAGGTAACCAAGTTTTTATTTGTGGCTATTAGTTTTGATTATGGTAATGATCCGATGTTAATTTGTGGCTAATCACTTTTATTGCGTAGTATGTTCCAAATCAGGTCTTGTTCAAACCCCTTTCCTGCAACATATCGGGCTACTTTAGCTCTTTTACTCAAAAGGTTTTTATCCTTAGTTTCAGCCCATTTTTTATCAATTTGGTCGTTCAATGTTTGCCAATAATCTTGGTCGCTAATTTCATTAAGCGCCTTATTAAGGCAATATTCCGAAATATCCTTTTGTTTGAGCTCTAATTTAATTTTTACTTTCCCCCAATGTTTCACCCTAAACTTACCTCCTGCAAAAGCAATGGCAAATCGTTCTTCATTCAGGTAATTTTGCTCAATTAACGTGAGTAAAATCTCTTGCGCATCAATACCCCAAACACCCCATTCGCTTAATTTATCAAGTACCTCTTTATGGCATCGCTCTTGGTATGCACAATAGTTTGCCGCTTTTAATAAAGCCTGAGATGGGGTTAGTTTTATGTATTTTTTGCTTTCCAAATAATCTTCGAAATTATACTATTTGCCATGATAACTTAATAAAAAGGTAGTAATATGGGTAAGCATTGTGAAAAAAAATAACATTAATCGGTAATAAACATATTAAACAACATACTTGCTCTTACATTTGCTTGCACAAGTGAAAAACAAATTAGCATTAAACTTATTATTTACCGCAAATGGAATTAGCGGCTTTGCACAAGGCATTAGTATGTTGGCAATTCCTTGGTATTTTGCAAATAATACACCATACTTTAATAAGGCCTATGGTTTGATTACCATTGGTGTTTTATTCTTCGGCTTGTATGCGGGTACTTTGGTTGATAAGTATAGCCGAAAAGCGAATTTTTTAGGGAATAGTTTGGTGTGTGGTTTTTTACTACTTGCTATTGCTGGTGTTGGTTTTTATCAAAATGGGTTAAACGATGTTTTGGTGGTGGCAGTTTTTGGCATTACTATGCTAAATTACAATATTCATTATCCAACATTATATGCATTCGGACAAGAGATCAGTTCGGTCGAGGATTATGCCAAGGTAAATTCAAACATCGAAATCGTTGGTCAAAGCACCAGCATATTATCAGGCGGTATTGCGGCAGTTATGCTAGAGGGTGTTACCATAAACTTACCAATCATAAATTATGCTATTGTAATTAATTCATGGAACATTTGGGAGATTTTTCTTTTAAATGCAGGCACCTACTTTTTAGCAGCATCACTTATACTATTTATTAAATATCAACCCAAACAAAAATACGCGCAACATCCTAGAATATTTGATCGTATAAAAGTGGGGTTTACTTATCTAAGGCAACATCCCAAACTGTTAATTTTTGGAGTGTTTAGTTACAGTGTATTTGCTATGTTATTAGTTGAAATACACGCAGTACTTCCCGCATATGTCGATAAACATTTACATGAAAAGGGAAGTGTTTTCGCCATTGCCGATGGAATATATGCTTTAGGGGCATTATGTGCTGGTTTATTTGTGAATAAGGTGTTTACCGCTACATCAACGCAGAGGGCTGTAATTATTTTAACAGCAATTACTGCTGCTATATTTATATGGGCCTTTGCAGCTAAAAGTGTTTTAGTTATATATTTAGTTAGTTTAATATTGGGCTTTACCAATGCAGGTATTAGGGTTTTAAGGTTAACTTATTTATTTAAGCAAATCCCCAATGAGTTGATGGGCAGGGTAAATAGCATTTTCAATATGCTAAATATTTTGGTTCGCTCTTTATTTATATTTCTGTTTTCTGTTCCATTCTTTAATTTTGATAACCATATTATTTGGGCATTCTTAATTATGGCTGTATTTTTACTTCTTTCAGCTTTAGTATTGATGTTCAACACAAAACAATCCATTGAAAAATGATGCAATATTTCATTAAAGACATCGCACAGATTGTGTCGGGTAACTTTGTTCAGTTTAACGAAGCCATAAATCCTATTGCAATAGCGCATTTATTGATTGATTCGCGCAAAGTTATTTATCCAGAATCTTCTGTTTTTATTGCCATAAGTGGTGAGCGAAACAATGGTCATCATTACCTAAAAGATGCCTATGATGCGGGTGTCCGTCATTTTATTGTTGAGGAATTAACTTCCAATTTATTACCCAATGATTGTAGCGTTGTTCAAGTAACTAACAGTTTAGTGGCTTTGCAGGAATTGGCAGCTTTTCATCGTTCGCAATTTAAATGTCCTGTTGTGGGTATAACTGGGAGTAACGGAAAAACCATTGTTAAGGAGTGGCTATTTCATTTGTTAAAAGATGATGTTGCAATCATTCGTAACCCTAAAAGTTTCAATTCGCAAGTGGGTGTGCCTTTAAGCGTTTGGGGGATGAATGAGCAACATCAATTAGGATTATTTGAGGCGGGTATATCCAAGACAAATGAAATGGAAAAGCTGCAACAAATTATTAAACCCGATATTGGAATTTTTACGTATTTAGGCTCAGCACATGCAGAGGGTTTTAATAATGAAACAGAAAAACTAGACGAAAAACTTAAGTTATTTCATGCTGCCCAAATGTTGGTTTTTTGTGCCGATCAGGCTGAGGTAACCCAGGGTGTTACACGCATGTTATTAAGTCATA
>JBILPP010000076.1:0-7167 GCA_044373765.1 Bacteroidia bacterium | reverse complement strand
TAGATCATTCAGGACCATTTTTCATCAAGTATAAACAGGACAAGCACTATAACAACCCATGCGCGAAAATAGCAAACCGATTGGGTTTATAAAATCGTTTTTTCATCTTTAACCATAATATCATAACAATACTCCATAAAAGGTTAACAACCCGTATGATGTATATGTATGGAATAAACTGTGTAATTACCTACTTTTGTAAAAATTTAAACATTGGAAAAAACACTGTTAAATATAGGCTTTAGAAATGCCGTATTAAATTTAGCGCTGAAAACCATTAAGTTAAGGTACAAAAACTCCTTTCTTGGTATTTTTTGGAGCATGCTCAATCCGCTATTGTTTCTACTAATTTTAACGGTTGTTTTTAAGGAAATCAACCACATCGAAAATTTCTCTTTATATGCTTTAAGCGGACTAATATTCTGGAATTTTATATCAGCATCCATTCTACAGGTACTCACTTCCTTCATAGATAATGCATCTATTCTTAAATCGGTAAATTTACATCCATTTAGTTTTCCGCTTTCAGCAATCTTTGCCGCGGTTATCAATTTACTGCTTACGTTTATACCATTTTTCATCATTATGTTTTTCCTCCATTTCCAGCTTAACTATACCATCATTTTTGTTGTTCCGCTCATTATAGTTACTGCAATTTTTGTATTGGGTTTCGGTATGATTTTGGGGACACTAAATGTATTTTTTAGAGATATTCAATTACTTTGGAATACCATAATTCCTGCTTTTTTTTACTTCACGCCTATAGCTTACACACCCGATTTGGTCCCTGAAAGCACACGTCACTTGCTTAAGCTTAATCCGTTCTATTATTTTGTTGAGTCGTTTCATGATATATTTTATAGGTTTAAACAACCCGATGGATTTAATTTTCTGGTATGTACGGTAATGGCAGTTGTGGCTTTTACCATTGGTTATACCTTATTTACTAAATACAAAAAAGGGTTTATATCTAACATATGATAAGCGATAAAAATTTTGCAATCAGGCTAACAGATGTAGACGTTTGTTTTTATATACGAGAAACTGGTGCAGTATCTTTTAAAGAAGTACTGTTTAGTTTGGGTAAGCGACCTTTTTTAGATAAAAAATTTGTACTGCGTAACATCAACCTAGAAATACAACATGGCGAGAGTATTGCCTTATTAGGGAAAAATGGCTCCGGTAAGAGTACTTTATTAAGGGTATTATCAGGTATTATTGAACCTGAAAAAGGCAAAGTTGAAGTAAATGGAATTGTTGCCCCGTTATTGAGTTTAGGTGTTGGATTAGAATATGAAATGACAGGCCTCGAAAATATTAAATTACTTTGTGCTTTAATGGGCATGTCGCAGGCTGAAATAAAAAAGTATACTCCCGAAATTATTGAGTTTTCTGAGTTAGGAGAAGCTATTAATTGGCAAGTTAAACGTTACAGTACAGGCATGATGACCCGTTTGGCTTTTAGCATTGCCATTATAAAGCAGCCTGATATTTTACTGATAGATGAAGTGTTGTCTGTAGGTGATGTGGGTTTTCAAAAAAAGTGTTTAAGAAAAGTTGAAGAAATTAAAGCTAAGGGTGCCACCATCGTTTTTGTTTCTCATAATTTTAATGAAGTAAAAAGCATGTGTAGTAAGGGTGTGTTGGTTAACAATGGAACCATTGATTTTATTGGTGACATTGAAGAAGTTGGTGAACGATATTCAAAATTATTTTAGCGCAGCAAATGGTAAAAAAGAATATACTGCCTAAAAATAGTTTACAAAGGGCCGAATACTCGGCCTTACTAAATACGGTAAAAAATTATGAAGAGCGCATCAAGGAAATTGAAGGCAGTTCTTATTGGAAAATGTATTTGTTTTTTACCAAAACAAAGTTAATCTTAACCAGTGACAGCTATCTTAAAGATACCCGTTGGCCCTTTATTCAACGCCTTTTTTTCTTGTTTTCAAAGCCAGGCTTATTGTTAATATATAAGTTTTTTAAGCAGCTATTTTCAATAATTATTGGGGCGGTTAATTATGTGCTTAGTATAAAAAAGGATGTTGACCACACTGGTTACAAAGCGTTTAAACAAAAGCGATTTCCACGTGAGGTTGACCTTGAAGCCATGGGGCAAAATATCGTTAATTTTAAACAACAACCTCATGTGCAAATTTTTGTCAAGGTTGATGATGAAAATCTACTTTATCTCAATCAGTTTTTAAACGCTTTACAAAACCAAGTTTACCAGCATTTTTTCGTAAGTTTTATTATTGATAACGAGTCGGAAAAAGTAAACTTTGTTTTAAAAAAAACCATTGAAAACGATTATCGTTATGCAATAATAGAAAGTGCAGACAAGCCAGATTTAATTTGTGATTACGCCTTATTCACTAACTTGAATTGCATCCTACGCGATGATTGTTTGTATGAGTTTGTGAATGAAATTAATAAATCAGGAAATCCGCAGTTTATTTATTCCGACAATGATTTTTTTGATGCTTTAATTCCTTATGAAACCATAACACCCTATTTTAAACCTGACTGGAGTCCACATACAATCTTGTCTCGCAATTATATTGGTAATTTGTTTTTGGTGAATAAAAGTACTTATAACAAAGTTCCAGTAGAACTAACGGCAAATTTCTATGGGTTGATATTAAATTTTACACAAAATAATACAAGCATTAAACATATATCTAAAGTACTTTATCATGAGCACAAAGAGGAAGTGACTATTGATAAGATACATCAAAATCACATTACATTAAATCATTTTTTAAATCAGCAATATCGAGGAGCATATGCACGTGTTTCTGATGCATCATTTGGGTGTTTTGAGCCTGTTTTTAAAATGGATGCCCCATTGGTGTCCATCATTATTCCATCTAAAAATAAATCAGATATTTTAGATGCTTGCCTTCAATCAATAACCTCCTTTTCTACATATAATAACTTCGAAATTATTATTATTGACAATGGAAGTACAGAGAAAAGTTTTTTTAGTTCGGTAGCACAATGGGAGTATAATTATCCTGGTGTAATTAAAAGCTACCGTATGGATATACCATTTAACTATTCGGTGCTTAATAATAATGCAGTTCATTTTGCAAAAGGTGAATACCTCTTGTTTTTAAACAACGACACGCAACTTATTTCTGAAAATTTAATTGAAGAGCTGGTTAAAATTGCCCAACTTGAAAATGTAGGAGCTGTTGGCCCTAAGTTGCTCTATCCTAATAATACCATACAACATGCTGGCATCGTTTTATCGCTTGATGAGACGGGTTCGCATATATATTCGGGTGCTCATAAAGATACCGCAGGTTATTTTAATAACGTAAACTGTTTAACCAATTATAGCGCTATTACGGGTGCTTGTATGATGATTAAAAGAGATCGGTTTACACATGTTGGTGGTTTTGATGAACACCTTGCTGTAGATTGCAATGACTTAGAATTGTGTTGTAAATTGATGAGTAATGGTTTTTTTAACGTTTACCTGCCATGGGTTAAAATGTATCATCACGAGTGCTTAACTCGCGGTAATCCAATAATTAGTAGCCAGTCAATGGCCAAACAATCTATAGAGAAACAATACTTTAAACAAAAATGGGATCTGCTCATAAAAAACGATCCATTTTATAGTAAAAACCTTACCAAGGTTTCTAAGTATTTCGAAATAAACAACGCATAAGATGTCAGAACAAAATATAGTATTTAGCTTTATTGTTCCAGTATTTAACACTGGTAACTTTATATACGAAACACTAGACTCGATTAACAACCAAGAGTTCGACTTAAATAAAATTGAAGTTATTGTTGTTAACGATTGCTCAACTGATGATTTGACTAATACCATTATTAATCAACTAACGGCTGACGGAAGTTATAAAAAGATTAAATTACAAATCATTCAGAACTCAACCAATAAGTGGCTGGCCGAAGCTAGAAATATTGGCGCAAGGAAAGCTATTGGTAAATATTTGGTTTGTCTAGATAGCGATGACACGATAGAAAGTGATTTTTTGAAGTTAAGTTTATTAACCTTTGCTGCTTATCCAACTGCTTCTTGGGTTTATCCAAGTGTGAGGAAATTTGGGTATAAAAACCAAATTGATAAAGCTCCTTTTTATAGTGCTAAGAAGTTATTTCTGGAAAATTATCTAGTGGCTGTGTCTCCCGTTAAACGTGCGCTTTGGAATAGTTTAAACGGGCAAAGAACTTTACATTTAGCTAATGGAGTTAAATTATACGAAGATTGGGATTTTTGGCAACGTGCTATCGGTAAAGGGGCTTATGGTGTTCCAATTAAAAAAGTACTTTTTAATTACCGCCAAAACATCCGTTCATTGGTTACTAGAAGCGAGGAAGAAGGAAGCTTATCAAGTTTGTTGGCCTATAAAAAAAATTGGTTTAGTTTATTTGGCATAAAGAAATCCCAACGTGCGTTTCAACTCATTAACGATATTCATACTGTTAATAGATCTTTCATGAATAGCGTATTTCAGAAAATATCACAACTAACCATTAAACGTACTTTTGCTAATACAAAACCAAAGGATATACTGTTTTACTTATTTTGGACATCCAAGTTTATTGAGCAGAAAATGAATCCAACAGTAAAGTATACAAAAGCACATAAAATGGCTGGGTTTATTGAGGGATTTAAATTAGACTTTGACAAGGAATTTCCTTTATGTGTACAACCTTCAAACCAAGTGCTTGTTACGCATTTTTGGTGGCATGTGGGTGGTGCTGAAAATATTTTATTAAGTTATATTAAAACGTTACATCACGAAAATTTAAATGTTATTGATGTTGTAATAAATGGTTCAAATGCATCTGGTGTATTAAAAAATGAATTTGCCAAATACACCAACAGCCAGGTTTCCTTAGAGGATTTTGCACACGGTCCTTATCCGCAACTTTTGGCGCTATGGGAAATAATAAAAAACGAGAAGCCAGGAATCATACTTAATATGAGCAATCCGCTTCTATATATATTAAGTCCTCTTATAAAAGAAAAGTTTCCGAATACCATTATTTATGATTTGTTGCATTGCGAAGATTACGATGATAATGGGTGGTTTGAAGCTGCTTACCAATTTCAAAACTACATAGATAAACGCATAGTAACGAGTGATTTTTGGAAAGAAGTATTGGTTAAAAAGTACAAAGAGCATGCATCCAAAATTGAGGTCATTCATAACATGATTGATTATGATCGTTTTAGTAATACCAACTTTACACGCAAACAATTATTAGACAAATTTGGTATCGATTCAAGTAAAAGAATTATTGGTTCGTTAGGCCGTTTACAATGGCAAAAACGTCCTGATATTTTCGTACGTGTGGCTGAATTGATGGAGAATAACAACAGCTTTCATTTTGTTATGGCTGGGGATGGAGACATGTACGAAGAATTAAAAGATAGAATAAACAGACTTTCAAATCTTACCTATATTGGAGCAACTAAAAACCCAGAAAATGTGTATCCGATGTTTGATGTGGCCGTTTTTCCAAGCAAATACGAAGGTTACCCGCTTGTGGGTATAGAGTGTGCTTATGTTGGTTTACCCATCATTGCTGCTAACATTGTTGGTTTCCGTGAGCAAATTGAAAATGGAAATATTGGTTTGTTGTATGATATTAAAGGTGACGAGGAAGATGCGGATAGCATCAAACATATACTATTACACGAGTACGAAAATTTAATATCCTTGGGTAAAAATGGACCTGCATTTGTAAATAAATACCACAACCGCGAATTAATAAAAGCCGATATACAAAAGGTGTTTGGGTTATGATTGATAAGGTAGATTCGGCATTGTGTTTGTCGTTTTACAAAATACGTTCTATATCAAATAATAGTTATTTGTTCGGCATCTTGTACTTTAGATAACAATAATTAAAAATGCGTTATACGTTAGTCACCTTTTGTTTTATTCTTTTATTTTATTCGAATAATAACGCTCAAACAACACTTGATTTACCTCAGTTAATACCCTTTAAACAAAAGGGATGCTTTGGCTTTAAAACACAAAAAAATCAAATTGTTATTGCTCCAGTATATAAAAATGTTGGACTATTTGTAAATGGGAAAGCCATTGTGTCTAAGCAAATAAATGGCAAAAGACTAACAGGTGTTATTGATAATACAGGACGTGAAGTTGTGCCCATTAAGTACAGATTGATGTATGGCGTATTTAACGATGCAAGAGGATTCACTGCCAATGGTTTTATTGCGCCAGACGCTTGTTATACAATTATTCTTGATGACGAGAAATATACCAACAAAATGGGTGTTTTGGATAGGAACGGGGATGTGGTTTTAGAGCCAGATTATTTATATATACAACCCAGTTTTAATGATAGCCTAGGACTAATTTTTGAGGTTAGAAAACGCATTGAGTCTGACGAAAAAACGGCTATTTATAACTCGTTAGGAAAATGTATATTTCCATTTAGTAAGGACAATGTCTTAAGTGATTGGGAAAATCAAATTCGTGGAAGTTCAAAAAAACCAGAGCCATCAAAAGAAGAATTACTAAAAGCAGATACTTCCCATTCATATATTTATGTAAAGGGTTTGGATTTGCATGGTTTTCCTTTATCACATGCCATTGTAAAGGATAAAAGAACTGCTCGATACGGGGTGTATAACCTGGCAACTAAAAAGTATATATTACCACCTAATCATAGTTATATAAGTGTGTTGGGCAATGCACATATATTATGTGCCTCACCCAATAAAAATATTAAAAAAACGGTTTACAATAAAACCTTTCAACTTATAGATAGCCTTGATCAAAAAAGTGAATTCACCTTTTTCTGGGGTAGTCAGTTTTCGTATACCAATTCTGGTATAGTATACAGCGGTAATTATAAACCACTAAATAAAATCGGTAATCAACGTTCAAGACACAAACACTTTCCAAAACTTGGGTTAATGTTAATTATAGACAAAAACCTGAATACGGCTTGTGTTTTTGATACATTGGGTAACATAGTTTTTGAAACGCCATTAGCATCTAAATATTTGTATAATGACCCTGCTTTTGATGATGATGTAGAAGATGAACTTGAACAGGCGGAGACTTTAGATACCATAGTAAAATATTTTCGCATTGGGTTTGCTCCTCTTTCCGAATATGCCTCTTCAAATAAATTTCGTACTTCGCC
>JBILPP010000075.1:0-7179 GCA_044373765.1 Bacteroidia bacterium | reverse complement strand
AGATATAAATGAGAAAACTATTTATAATTTTTAAATGTATATCAGCTCGTTCAGGCAGACGTTCCGACCGTGTGATGCAAAACAAACTATACCCTAAAATCTAAAACTACGCAATACCACTAAGGCAAAATTTGGTGGTGTTTTTTTATGTGATTGTGCAGGTTTAGGGTTAAATTTATTTTGGGTGTGTTAATGATAAGCCAATGAAAAATTTAACAATGTTACAAAATAAAACTGCACGAAGACTTTCCCCCGAAAAGTCAGGGCAGTCTGTCCGCCTGAACGGAGGTTGACCATCTTTTTTGTATTAACATTAGAATTAAGAGGGTTTTAATTATTCTTGAATCATGTATATTTCTATCACGGGTTTAAAACCGAAAAATATTTGGGGAACATTAAAGTTTTGGAATTTGGCTATTCCATCCTTCCGTCAGGCACAAACAGCCACAGGTAATTTACATTGTGCTGTTAAGCGTATTAAGGGATACCAATGCACACTTACTGCATGGGAAAATCGTGAAGTTATGTTGGACTTTATGAGAAATGGTGTGCATCTAAAAGCCATGAAAGCTTTTTCAAGCATTGCAACGGGAAAAACATATGGTTATGAAGCTACCGAGTTGCCTAATTGGGATGAGGCTTTTACTTTACTTCAAGAAAAAGGTAAGCAATACTAATCAACCTTTTCAATTTTAAAATATTCAATACTGCCTATTCGCATTCCGCATTTATTTAGCTCGTTTGCAGTTTTAGTAAAAGTAGTAAGTTAAAAAATGAGGAGTCCTTCTTATGTTTTTTATCAATTTTAGCAACGGTTGTTTACCACATCTTCCTTTAATAGGAATATCTTTTTCTTCATTTCTTTAATCTCTTTAAGCTTTTGTTCTAAAGAAATTAACTTATCGTCCAAAATTTTAAGTTTTTGTTTCTTCGTGTATTTTTTGTTGTACCAAGTGTCAATAATTTGCCCAATTTCTTTTATGGTAAATCCAACTGATTTGGCATCGCTTATAAATGCTAATTTATCAACGGTTACTTCATTATAATGAAAGTAGTTGTTAGACTTGATTGCTTCATTTTGTTTGCCTTCTATGAGTCCCGACTTTTCATAGAAGCGAATGGTATGGACAGAGATCCCAGTTTTTTTTGACAGCTCGTTTATTAACATGCCACAAATATAGTGTGTTGAAAAATAAATATCAACCATAGAGCATACTCTAATGTTGTAGGTTTCAGTATAACCGAATAGGTTTGCTGTAAATTAAAGAATTATGAAAAAGACTGTATTGATTACTGGAACGTCTAGTGGAATTGGAAAGGCAACTGTATTTGAGTTTGCCAAAATGGGTTGGAATGTTGTTGCAACCCAAAGAAACCCTGATAAAGAAACTGATTTTAATGGGCTTTCCAATGTAAAAATGTATGCTTTGGATGTTACCAGCCTTGATAGCATTAAACAAGCCATGAATGCCGCACAAAAGGAGTTTGGTAAAATTGATGTTGTAGTTAACAATGCTGGATATGGAGTGGATGGTGTTTTTGAAGCCATGTCTGATGAAATTATAGAAAATCAATTCAATACCAACGTATTTGGATTGATGAGGGTAACCAGAGAGGCCATAAAATTAATGAGACCAAATAGGGGAGGAACAATTATTCAAATTTCAAGTATGGGTGGTAAAATTACTTTCCCTTTATATAGCATATACCATGCTACAAAATTCGCAGTAGAAGGCTTTACAGAGTCTTTGCACTATGAGTTGAATCAGTTTAACATTAAAATGAAACTAATTGAGCCAGGGCCTATTGTTACTGATTTCTATGGTAGAAGCCGTCAAATTATTAAGTCAACTGAAACAAATCAATATGATGGGTTTATTCAGAAGTTTAACGATGCTGCTGCAAAAGTAATGAAAGACGCTGAGGGCCCAGATGTGGTAGCGAAGTCAATTTACAAAGCGGCAACAGATAACAGCAATCAAATGAGGTATGCAGTTGGTAAGCCTGGACCGATGTTGTTAATTTTAAGAAAATTACTTTCAGATAAACTATACTTTTCGATGGTAAAAAAGAGTTATAATTTATAATGTAGTTGAAAGGGCATTTTTTATTTATACGATGTATTATTTATATAACTGAATACTTTTTAATTTATTCATCAGGTTGTTTAACCTAAATAGAAAGCCTCACGTGTAGTGAGGCTTTTTTTATTATATCAATCAATAAACTCTTGTCCCCAATCATAAAGGGAAAGAATACTGGGCAGTAATTTTTCACCTTTCCATGTTAGCGTATATTCTACCATTGGTGGAACTGTTGCAAATACTTCTCTGGTAATGATACCGTTTAATTCCATGTTTTTTAATTCCTTCACGAGCATTCTTGTGTTAATACCCTCAATATTTCTTTCTAGTTCCTTAAACCTCATTTTGCCTTTTGATAAAACATAAATGATGGGCATGGCCCACTTGCCACCAATTATATCTAAGACGTCCTTAAGGTTACAAGACTTTTCGGAAACAATTGTTTTATTTTTTGCCATAACTTATTGTTTGTGTTTATTACTTTACATTAGGTTACTACTATACAATAGTGTAACTACTTTCAAAAGTAAAGTATTGGATTTATGTTTGAAAACATTATTATAAAAATTACATACAAATGAAACTATTACAAACAGTTGAATTGGGTGGTAAAACACTCAAAAACAGCACTGCTATGGCACCAATGACAAGATCTCGTGCTGATATTAGAGGTATAGTAGGTAACTCAACCATCACCTATTACACCCAAAGGGTGAGTGCGGGATTAATAATTAGCGAGGCAATTAACATTTCTGAGCAAGCTATAGGTAGTCCGCTTACACCAGGTATTTATCTACCAGAACAAATAGCAGCTTGGAAAAAAGTTACTCAGGCAGTTCATGAAAATGGAGGTATTATTTATGCTCAGTTATGGCATACGGGTCGAGTAGGACATTCCTTAGTAAAAAACGGATCTTTACCAGTTGCTCCATCAGCTATCGGTATTGAAGGTCAGCAACACTTTACTATGGAGGGTATGAAAGACTATGAAACACCAAGGGCTTTAAGCACAGAAGAGGTTGTAGCAATTATACATGAGTATAAACAAGCAGCTATTAACGCAATAGAAGCAGGTTTTGATGGTGTTGAATTGCATGCTGCATTTGGTTATTTACCTAATCAATTTTTAGCCGATAGTGCTAACCAAAGAACGGATGAATATGGCGGAAGTGACGAAAATCGCAATCGTTTTGTTTTAGAGGTTATGCAAGAAATGGTGAAAGCCATAGGTGCAGATAAAGTAGCTATCCGCATATCGCCAACAAGCACTTACAACAATATTTCACATCAAAACCCAATAGCGCAATTTACCAATCTGATTAATGAGCTAAACAAACTACCACTTGCTTATTTACATTTGATGAATGTTCCGTTTCCTTTGGATAAGTTTCCTCAATACCCTACTCATGTTATTGAAGAACTTGGAAAATTATCTAAACATGTTGTTATTGCTAATTGTGGTTACACCAAAGAAACAGGCGAAGCCGAGTTAGAAAAAGGAATTGCAAAACTAATATCTTACGGTACATTGTTTTTAGCAAATCCTGATTTACCAAAACGTTTTGAATTAGGAGCAGAACTTAACGAACCCGATAGAGCAACAATGTATGGTGGACAAGATAAGGGGTATATTGATTATCCATTTTTACCATAATTAGTAAATAGTAATAAGTATAAATTTAAAAGCAACCATATAATTTTCATTATGAATAGAGTACAAGCAATTCTTACATTAGACATGGATAACCTTCCTAGTAATTTTGAAGAAATAATAAAAGATGAGCAACGTGTTGTTGCCATTTGGAAAGAGGAGGGGATTTTAGAAAACTTATTTTTAAGACAATCACGTAATGGTGCCGTCTTAATATTTAAAGACCTTGACGAAGAAAAGGTAAAAGAGTTAATGGTAACACTTCCGCTATATAAATTGAGCAAGAGTGTGGAGTATTTTAATTTAATAAAACAGTTCTAATAGCCTATTTTAACTGTAGCTGATAATTTATTTTATAGGGTTAAGTTATTTAATAAAACTTTAAATTATCTCTAAAAAAAGCTTTTTGGTCAATAAAAAAAACCGCACATTGTGCGGTTTTTTTATGCAATAAACTAATTATTATTTTGAAAAAACGAGGATTACCTTCTGTAAAAAGTGGTTTTTAAATTGGCCTCTACGATATACTATGATGTTATCGTGGTTTATTAATTATTATTTCATGAACCAATTACTTGGTTTTATGTCCGTGTAAACGGATATCACATTTAATGTATATGATCTCTTACTGCTCTTAGGCCATAAACAGCATACAACTCTTGGTCACTTTGTAGTATTACTATTTCCCCATTTATTATTGATAACCTAAGGAATACTTTCTCCTCTTCATCAAATCCAAGTCCTAGATAATAATTAGTTTCAAACGTCCCTAAAATAATACTTTGCTCATGTATCAAAGTCAATTCAGTTTCATTGGGCATGCGCCAACTGTCACCAAGTTTTTGACATGCTATTTCGGCTTGTTTTGAATTAAAAAAGCCAATATCATGCATCGTAACATCTAAATTTCCTATTGTTATAAAATCAACTTTAGCGTTATTTTTTTGATAAGTGTTACTTGCGGTATCTTTAATTTTTGTTTGTTTTAAAGTATCAACCATACTTTTGTAATCGACCACTTTCAGTTTTTTTGACAAATCAGCCTTATCATTTGCAAAACTACAAGAAGTAAATAAAGCCAAATAGGCACTGAATAAAATTGTATTTTTCATAACGATGATTTTAAATGGATACCAAGGCAAGTTTATGGATAAAAATTAAATTCCGGGTTCAACTCACCTTAACTAAATTACAAATGACTAACGTATTGGTTTAATATAATTTTAAACCATTCGGTGTATTTATTCGGAAATTGTTTTGCGTCAAGCAATACATCCTCTATCGTCATCCATGCGTAGTCGTTAACTTCTTCGGGGTTAATGTTTGGTATTCTATTAAACTCACCTACAAAAATAAAATCAAGTTCATGTTCGGTAAGTCCATTGTCAAATGGTGCTTTATATAAAAAGCTAAATTTTTCTGTTAATTCACAATCAAAGCCCATCTCTTCATTTAACCTGCGATGGGCTGCATCAATTGTTTGTTCGTTTGCGCGTGGATGGCTGCAACAGGTGTTGGTCCATAAACCACCACTGTGGTATTTGTTTAATGCACGCTGTTGTAATAATAATTCTCCTTTGCTGTTAAGAATAAATATGCTGAATGCGCGGTGTAATAGTGCTTTCTGGTGGGCTTCTAACTTCTCCATCAAGCCAATTTCATTGTTGTGCTCATCAACTAAAATAACAAACTCTTGCATGGTTATACTATTGTTGTAAGGATGTTTTTTCAGCGTTATTAACCTCACCACTATTTAGCAAAAATTTAGTGATGCGTTTTTTTAAATCTACATCTTTAATGGTTTTTACTGCTTTTAGCAAAAGCACTTTATCTCCATTGATATTTGAATGGTAATCTAAAAATTTGGGAGCATTGCATTGTATAGAAAAACGAATAAATCTGAGCTCAACATTAAGTGGTTCTTTTTGTATGGCTTGTTCTAAAACATCTTTTCCGGTTTTAAAATAGTTAATTTTTTTATAAGGACTCATAACATGCTTAGCCATAACAATGGTTACTGCACCTTTGTATCCTATAAGTGTTGGGTTGTTTGATGATGTTAAATAATCCAATAAATTAACAGCAGTTTGCTCGTTATGCACCGACTTTTCGTAAGCAATCCTTACTTCAGTTAAGGACAACTGAGAGCTGTTGAAAGCTGTTAAAATGAAAAACAAAAACAACCAACGTATCATTACAGCATGTTAAAACTGTGGCGAATGTATGACCCAAAAAATAGGGCATATTTTTGGTTATCGGGTATACGAATGCGCTCTTCTAATATGCGGTTAACAGGCATGTTAATTATTTTTTTAAGCAGGTTGTTGTAGTACATGTATGCTACATAAACACCCAATCGTACATCTTTAGGTAATTGTTTAATTCCTTCGTACCCTGCAGCAAAATCTTTTATGATATCCGCTTCAATCTCACGTTTGGTTTCATCATTAAAAGCTTGTGTAAGTAACTGTGGGAAATACATTCTTCCTAATCCATCTACATCTGCTTTAAAATCGCGTAAAAAGTTTATTTTTTGAAACGCTGCACCCAATTTCATGGCGCTGTTTTTTAACTCATCATATCGGGCTTGGTCGCCTTCCACAAAAACTTTCAAACACATCAGTCCAACTACTTCTGCCGAACCAAGTATGTATTCTTCGTAACCTTGTTGATCGTATGTTTGCTCTGTTAAATCCATCTCCATACTATGTAAAAAAGTATCAATTAATTTGTGGTCTATTTGATACTCATTTACTACTTTTTGAAAATTATTTAATACAGGATTTAAGCTAATACCTTGCTTTATGGCTTTATATGTATCAACTTTAAAATCATCTAATAAAATCTTTTTATCAAATTGATGAAATGTATCTACAATTTCATCGGCAAAACGAACAAAACCGTATATGGCGTAAATTGGGTTATGGAATTTTTTGCCTAAAAATTTAACCCCTAGAGAAAAGGAGGTACTGTATGAGTTAGTAACCATTCTACTGGTTCTCTCTGAAATGTCGTCAAATAATGATTTCATAGATTAATTTTTAACAATTTTTAGGTCTTTGGCAATTAAATTAGCAACCACATTTCCGCTAATTATACTTGGAGGTAAACCTGGTCCGGGAACGGTTAATTGTCCCGCAAAGTATAAGTTTTTTATCTTTTTACTTTTGATACGTGGTTTAAGTATAGCCGTTTGGTCTAGTGTATTTGCTAAGCCATATGCGTTTCCTTTAAATGCATGATAATCGGATACAAAATCAGCGTAAGCATAACTTCTGTTGTAAACTACGTGAGGCATGATTTCCGTATTGGTATGGTTTTCTAATCTTGCCATTATGGTTTTAAAATAACTTTCACGTACGGCTTCGGTATCCGCCATTCCTGGTGCTACAGGTATCAACATAAATAAGTTTTCACAACCTTCGGGTGCAACTGTATGATCTG
>JBILPP010000074.1:0-7188 GCA_044373765.1 Bacteroidia bacterium | reverse complement strand
CTTCATTGCCTAGTGTATCAATCACACCAAACTTTTTATCAACTCGAACGCGAGCAAACCCATTGTCAAAATCATCCGCATCATCATATTTACATGCCACCACCTCTTGGCCGTTTTTATTCATATACCCAAACTTGTATCCCAAGTTTACAATGTCGTTGTTAAACTTCGTTTCATGGATATCAACTTTTTTAGCTATACCGGATAATCCATTTTTAAAAGGCCTTGCATCATATACATCCAATGGAACATTACAAACTTTTTTTCCATTTACATCAACAAAAAACTGTTGCAACTTTACCGTGGTAACCTTTGATACTCCCTCGCTAAATCTTTGAATATTGATATATAATCCGGTATCGATTACTCTGAAATTAGTTTCGTCAATAGCGCAAGGTTGGTTATTTAAGGCCACTACTGCCCTACCATGATAAAAACTTTCAGCATAGTCGTACATCGGAACAATGGCTAACTTACCTGCTCCATTAGTAAAACCCCACTTACCTTTAATTTGAACGGGGAATAATGTTTGAGCAAATGCGGCATAGCTGCTTATGCTCAAACTTACATACAATAACAAACGTTTCATGCTGCTAAATTAAGTTATGATTTAGAGTAATAATGCACAATTAAGTTGCGGATAACCACTTTTGTACCCATATTTAATTATGTTATTTTGCAGAGGTGCAATTTTTAACCACGCAAATAGAGTATTTAAAAGGAGTAGGAACAGCGAGAGCTGAAATGCTGAAAAAAGAACTTGGCATTTTTACGTTTGCTGATCTTTTATTCCATTATCCTTATAGACATGTAGATCGGTCGCAGGTATATAAAATAAGCCAAATTATGCCTGATATGCCATACATCCAACTGCGCGGGGTAATTAAAAACATAAGGCTTATTGGACAGCAACGTGCACAACGTTTAGTGGCCGACTTAACTGACGGGACAGGGCGAATTGAGTTGGTATGGTTTAAGGGGATCAAATGGATTCAAGAGAGTATTGCTGAGGGTAAAGAATATATGGTATTCGGTAAACCAACAGAATTTAATGGCTCCTTCAATATTGCGCACCCAACGGTTGATGATCCAGAATCGGCAGAAAGTAAAATGTATATGCACATCATGCCATTTTACAATGCTACTGAACGCATGAAGGCTAAAAATATTGATAGCCGAGTAATCATGAAGCTAACCAATGCTTTGGTTACAGACACACGTTTTGATATCACTGAAAATCTTCCAGAATACTTAGTAAAACAACACAATTTACTGAGCAGAAAAGATGCTTTGGTTAATATCCACTACCCGGCAAATGCCGACATGTTAGCCAAATCACAACAGCGGTTGAAATTTGAAGAATTATTTTTTATTCAATTGCGTTTATTGCGTTATAAAATTAAGCGAACCCAAATTTATAATGGTATAAAGCTAGATGTTATAGGTGAATATTTTAATACGTTTTACAACACCCATTTACCATTTGAATTAACCAATGCACAAAAACGTGTATTAAAGGAAATAAGGGTTAATGTAAAAAGTGGTAAACAAATGAATCGACTTGTACAAGGTGATGTAGGTAGTGGTAAAACTGTAGTTGCGCTCATGAGTATGCTTATGGCGATGGACAACAACTATCAAGCATGCATGATGGCCCCAACGGAGATCTTGGCACAACAACATTTTGCTACCATTAATGCACTACTTAAAGATATGCCTGTTAAAGTTGAGCTGTTAACAGGATCAACCAAAACTAAAAAACGTAAAGAAATATTACAAGGTATAGCTGATGGCGATATACATATTTTAATAGGTACACATGCCCTAATAGAAAGTGTGGTTCAGTTTAAGAATTTGGGATTGGCAATTGTAGACGAGCAACACCGTTTTGGTGTTGAACAACGCGCTAAACTTTGGAAAAAAAACACCTATCCCCCACATGTTTTGGTTATGACAGCCACACCAATTCCGCGAACTTTGGCCATGACACTTTATGGCGATTTAGATACGAGTGTGATTGATGAATTACCTGCAGGGCGTAAGCCAATTAAAACAGTACATAGAAATGACGCGAATCGTTTGGCTGTAATTGGTTTTATGCGTGAAGAAATTGCTAAAGGGCGACAAATTTATGTGGTATATCCTTTGATAGAAGAAAGCGAAAAAATGGATTACATGAATTTGCAAAATGGTTTTGAGGAGCTTAGTAAACATTTCCCTTTGCCCAAATACCAGATAGCTATGGTACACGGAAAAATGAAACCAGTTGATAAAGATGCAGAAATGATGCGTTTTGTTAGAGGTGAAGCGCATATTATGGTTGCAACAACTGTAATCGAAGTTGGTGTTAATGTTCCTAATGCCAGTGTGATGATTATTGAAAGTGCTGAACGTTTTGGCTTATCACAATTACACCAATTACGTGGCCGTGTGGGACGGGGTGCTGAACAAAGTTTTTGTGTGTTGATGACCAGTTATAAATTAAGTGCCGATGGTAAACTTCGTATTAAAACCATGTGCGAAACAAATAATGGTTTTGAAATATCTGAGGTTGATTTAAAACTTCGTGGACCAGGACAATTAGAAGGCACGGCTCAAAGTGGTGTATTGGATTTAAAAATGGCTGACTTAGCTAAAGACCAAAACTTACTGCAGGAAGTAAGAGAGATTGCAACTCAACTTTTAGAAAATGACCCTGAACTAGAATCACCAAAACATCAACAACTAAAACAATATTTTATAAACTACGGCAAAACTTCACGTTGGGGTCAGATTAGTTAATGACCTGATTTATTTTGGGATTCAACCATACAAAAATTCGGGTTACTTACCCCTTCCTTGCATGATCGTTTTAATCGTGTAGATCATAATTCTAAAGTCCATTGCTAAACTCATGTTTTCTATATAAAGTATATCAAACTTAAGGCGCTCAATCATTTGTTCAATATTTTCCGCGTAACCGTACTTTACCATTCCCCATGAAGTAATTCCTGGACGCACCCTTTGCAAATGTTTGTAATGAGGAGCAACAGGCATTATTTGGTCGATAAAAAATTGTCGTTCTGGTCTAGGACCAACCAAGCTCATATCTCCAACTAAAACATTATAGAACTGCGGAATTTCATCTAACCTATATTTACGCAAAGTACGCCCTACACTTATTATACGTTTATCATCTTTAGATGATAATGCTGGACCGTTCGCTTCAGCATTTACCACCATGGTGCGGTATTTTATGATGTAAAATGGTTTACCATGCAGCCCGATGCGTGCTTGTTTAAAAAATGCTGGTCCAGGTGATGATACCTTAACTGCAATAACCAACAGCAAATATAATGGTGATAATACAAGTAAAACCAAAAGAGAAACCACCACATCTATTAACCGTTTTAATACCATTTGCCAAGTAGGCATAATTTGGTGGTTAATTTCTATTAATGCAGTACCTAACACATTTTGCATTTTAACACTGCCACTCACCACATCAAATAAATCAGGGACAATTTTTATAATAACAGGCTCGTCTTCCAATAAATTATTTACCTCTGTTATTTCTTTGTGTTTAGTAGATGCTAATGCAATGATGACCTCTTCTATTTGGTGTTTTTTTATCAAATCGGGCAATTGGGTGTAATTACCTAAATAAGGTAAAAATCCATTTAGCTCATGCGCATCGGTTACATTAACAAATCCTTCCAAAAGATAACCTTGTAAATCTTTCCCATTTTGCAATTCCTTCACCAAGTCGAGTGCAATGGTGTTGCTACCAACTACTATTGTTTTAAATCCAATTTCTCGGGCATTAATCAACTTTTTAATGCGTGTAGCCATTATTATGCGACCAAAGGTGGTTACTGCAAAATGAAGTAAAAATAAGGTTAGTACTGTTTTATAATATACTTCATAAGACTTCACTTCATCATCAAGCAACAATGTAAAAAACAAAATAACTACCCCCATTACTGTTATTGAGAAGGTGCGAGAAATTTCCTTGATTCGCGATTTGCGCCATACATCAATATAAGCTCCTGATAGTGCATATAACAGAACCCAATATAAAGGAACAACCAACAAGCCTAGATATAGGTGAGTATTGGCCTCAAATGGAATATCGTATCCGAATTTATCTGGCTCTACAAATACTTTTCTGTATGTAAAAAAAGTAAACCAAGAAATCATGGCAGCCACAAAGTCAACAAGGATAAAAGGAATGGTATGTTTTCTTAACTTCATTAACCTTCAATTAGCTTTACGTTGTCAATAATTATTCGTGGACGTGGGGATCCTTTACTGCGATAAACGTCCATGTAAACTTTGTATTCTGTATTAATGGGGTTAATTGCTACTTCATCAGTAAGGTTAATGTAAACCTTATTCCACCCTTTTGTAGGAAAAGCATTAAACAATGGAATTTGCTTAACGCCAGTAGTTGTATTAGCAAACAGCCCAATAAATAGAATCACATCCGAATTGTAATCCATTTCGAGAACTGATGGGAGATTTAAACCTGTTAAATTGTATGCATCAGTTGTTATTAAACGGAAATAATCAGTACTGTCAGTTAACACAATCATCCCAGAGTTTTTACCTGGTGTTCTTGCGCTATCACCGCTATTTACATAGATAATTGTATCACCAGGCATTGAAAAAAACTTAGTAAATCTTAAGCCAACACGATCAAAATCTTCAATAAATTTAAACTTAGCACGAGGGATGTATTTAAACACAGGAGTAATGGTATCAATTTTTTGTGGTTGGGCATCAATGGTAAAGTAAGCACGAGTTAATAGCGGGTTGGGCATGCGTTCATAATCCTGACCCGATTTTAGTATTCCTGCATCAATACCAATTTCTATGCTTCCCTTTTTTTGAATAGGAATGAGTGCAGGCAATCCATAAGACCCTATCGTGCTGCCATTGTCATAAACCCAAACATCAACTATTTTAGCTGTGGTATCACCTTGGCTTCCGTCAATGGCCGTTTCTAATTTGTAACTAGGAATATACACATACCCTGGTACAATTACCTCGTTATCAAAAACCTTACATTGAGAAAACAGCGTTATAAAAACTATTGCTGTACTGGCGCGATAAATATTTTTCATGTTGAACGTTGAACAAAAGTATTAATTTTTAATCATACTTAAGCTTTTAAGTACAACGGATAAATCCCCTATCCATTATAATCGAACAAGGTACTGGGATACATTTTTTCTATAACTTGATAGGCAATTCGCAAATTTTGATAAGATTGATGGGTATCTTGGGTCATACGTTGGCGGCTTAAAATACTTAATGCAAAGTACTCTAACTCTAATTTAACAATATCTTGCTTGCGGTTGTTTTTGGGTATAATTTCTTGATGAACCATTTCATTGTCTTCATCCTTTACCAAACGGGTAATTTCAAAATCATTTAACCCCATACCTATACACTCGCCTTTTTGATAGGCCTTTATATAACTGTTCTCTCCATTGTTAAAGTTACCGCATATTAAAGTGGCTACACAGGCATTTTCAAATTCGAGTCTAACATTTACAAAATCGGTATAAGAGTTAAAAACAGCAGCACCATTAGCCACCACCTTTTTTACATTAGATCCTATAATATGAGTAAGTAAATCTATATCGCTAAGTATCATCCCAAAAATCATAGAGTCGTTGCTCACACTTAATACTTTATTTTGATAACGCTTTAACTCCACATAGTTTGGGCGTTTCACCATCCGTTTAAATGTTTTTAAATCTGGATGAAACTTATCTTCGTGAAGAATTCTAATATTTACATTGGCTTCAATGGCTAATTCACTTAGTTGTTTGGCCTCACGAATATCTTCGCTTAGCAAGCCATTTAATAATACATGTTTTGATTTACGAATGGCCTGACTTGCATACCTAAAATGCGTACCAACAGGTGATAGGATATCAATGGCATCAACCTCATCTAACAGTAAATTTAAATCGGTAAAATGCTTTAGGTTATTTTCTTTAGCAAAGGCTTGCGCTATAGCAGGCGAATGATCGAAAAAGCCCACCACTTCGAAATCTGGTATTTGCAAAAACTGAGCGGCATGTCGCTTACCCGTTTCATTTGCGCCTATAATTCCTATCTTTATCATAACCTCTTTTGATGCAGTACGAAGATATGTGGGATGCTATAGCGCAATTTTGGGAGTTATACCTTTTATTAACAGAAATATAAAATACAAACACAATAAAATGTACACTAGTGGTTTTATTCGATACTAATTGTGAAAATCGCATCTAACTATTACAGTTAAACTAACACATATTTGCTTTCATGTTAAGTCACGAAGATTCATATAAAAACAAAGGAGCAAGAAAAAAGCTCGTTGAGTTACTTGCCGAAAGGGGCATTAACGATAAAGGGGTATTGAATGCCATACTAAAAATTCAACGCCATTTCTTTTTTGATAAAACATTTGAAGGTCATGCATACGAAGACAAAGCCTTTCCAATTGGTGAAGGTCAAACCATATCACAACCTTATACTGTAGCCTATCAAACACAAATATTACATGTACAAAAAGCTGATAAAGTACTTGAAATTGGAACAGGTAGTGGCTATCAAACGTGCATTTTAGCTGAGATGGGCGCTAATGTATACAGTATAGAGCGCCATGAAACACTATCCAAGAAAGCGCAGGTCATGTTGAGTCATTTTGGTTATAAAGCCCACTTGTTATTTGGAGATGGAACTAAAGGCTGGCCCGATGAAGCACCATTTGACAAGATAATAGTAACTGCTGGTGCCCCCGTTGTGCCAAAACAACTGGCTGCTCAACTTGCAATAGGCGGCATCATGGTTATTCCTGTAGGCGATGAGAAAGTTCAACAAATGTTAACCATTGTACGTAAATCCGAAAAATCATTTGAAAAAATAGTAATGGATAACTTCAAGTTTGTTCCTTTAATTGGAGAAAACGGTTGGAAATAAGTTTGGTATTGTTTTTTTTGAGTAGGGAAAATGAAGCAGAGTTAAACACAATAATTAAGTATTGTAAACAAAAATAAACACCTGCTAAAACCTTGTAAAAACTACCTGCATGATTATAAAATAGTATTTTTATGCTGTTTTTAAACACTAAAAACACACCAAGGCGAAAAGTAGGTTGATTAAAATTCGAAATAATGCCTTATATCTTTGTAGTGTTAATAAAAACAAAAC
>JBILPP010000073.1:0-7245 GCA_044373765.1 Bacteroidia bacterium | reverse complement strand
AGTTCAGATCGTTTAAGATCTATTAACCCTTTATAATCTATCGTCTGATCCAGTCCTGTTGAACCTGATAGATTCATGATTTTCCCTGCTAGGTTTACCTCAAAAGGTTCGGTGAAGATTCTTCCATTCTCCACCTTGTATGTTATATGAACATTTCTTAGCCCAACGTTTCTATACTTATCATTTTTCAATACATCTGCTATTGTGTTGAATAACTTCACCCCTTTAATTTCTGCATTTGGAATCGTTAAATTACCGTTTGCAGATAAGGTAGAGTAATTTGGATTTAAATGGTTATCTAGTGTTGTTGATAGAGATAAGCTGGTTGAAAATGTACCCAATATATTTTCGGCTATAGGCGCTAATTTTTTTATCGTGTTAAATGTTTTAAATGCTTTTTGAATGTCGAGGTTAGTGATTCCAAAATCAATTTTTATTGTTGGTTTATTTGGTGAGGTTGTTTCATAGAAACCATCCATTTTTATGTTGGAACCAAGCGTGTTTAGAATAACATTGTTGAATGATAACTTTTGATTTTGAACTACTAATCCTCCTGCAAAATTAGTAATCTCAATATTAGAATATAATAAATGATTGATATAGCTGTTAAATTCAAAATTAATATTAGCGGGTATTTCTGGCGCTAATAGTGATGTGGTGTCTACAGCTATCTGTGGGTTACCCTCTGATTCTGATGAAATAAATTGGTTTGCATCAATGGAGTTTGATCTTAAATTTAATTTTCCTTTTAAAATTCCATTACTAAACATATATGAGAAGAAGTTACTTAATTCACCACTTATTTTCATATCACTTCTGCCTATTTGAGCATCAAATGATTTGAGTGCAACCGATTTTGGTGAGAAGCTTAATTGTGCTTGACTAAGATTAAATCCTAGTGGTAAATCTTTTGACTTGAATATAATACTTTGGGCTAATATTTCACCATTAGCATTAAATGATTCGTAATTTTGATTTTCAATATCAGATATTTTACCGATGGCCGTAACATCAGCTATGATGGTTCCAGATAGACTCATTCCGTTTTCTAAAGGAGCAATTTTATTTAAATTGTTTAGGTTTATTTTACCTTTTAACCAAGAGTCTATATATGGATCTTTCATGATGTTATTGGCTATTAGTTTCGCGTCAAATGCATCACCAACTACGTCCATGTGGAATTTACTAAGATTAATTGTTGTGTTATTTAATTGACCGTTATTATTGGTTACAGCTAGTTTCATTTGTATATCCTTTACAGGAACAGGTAAAGTGGGGTATTGAAACATGGCATTACTGACTATTGCGTTGAATGCAAATGCGGGAAGTGTTTTTTCATTGTAAGTTCCTTTCGCGAATCCGTTGAATGCTAATGTACCTGCCGTTTTTACATCAGCAAAGTTTTCTGAATATGCACCAGGTACTAGGGATAAAAAACTTTTGAATGAGGCGTTTTCTGCATCATACTTTATGTCCATTAAAATATCGTCATTCAGCATCTGAATGAAGCCTTCAAAGTTAAATACAAGTTCGTTTAGTGATATTGAATTCTCTTTAAAAGTATACTTCATTTCGGGCATGTTCATGTCAAGTTTGACTTTAATACCTGATTTTACTTTACTTAGGTATGTTATTCCACCATATGACAAATCGAATTGCTTAACACTTGATAGAATACTCAATTCGAAAATATCTTGCGTAAAATCGCCTGTCATATGATAATCCATACCAGATAAGTGAGTGTTAATACCCATTACTTTGTCAGTGTATGCGATGTTGGCGTTGTTTATCTCAAGTTTTTTAAGGCTAAGATTAAATTTTGTTTGAGCAGTATCTGTGCTTGTTGTTTTTGAAGAGTCTGACTTTGTAATATTCCAATTTGTTTTACCATTTGCTAATACTTTGGCATTTATGTTTGGTGACTCCAATACGATTTTTCTTATTATAATCTGTTCTCCATTAATTATACTCATCAGATCAACCGTTGCTTCGATATTATTCCAAGAGATAAGAGTATCTCCCTCAAAATCATCTTTGCCTGTAACGCTTAATTCTTCTATGTTTAGAGTTAAGTTTGGAAAGTTTTTTATCAAGCTAAGACCAATGTTGTTATTGAAATTTACTGTTGCATTAATATTTCTATTGGCTTGTTGTTTAATCAAGTCAACGAGTTTGTCTTTAAAAAAGAATGGAACAATGATTAATGCGGCAACGAGGATACCAATGATTATAGTGATAGAAACGAATAGTTTTTTCATAATTTATTCCGATGAAATACTTTTAAGCAAAGTTAACAAAGTATCTGAAGTAAATGGCTTGTTTATAAATTGTTTAATACTAGGAAACTTCTGAGCTCTTAATCTATCAAGATCGTTTGATGATGAGGTTAGAAATGTGCAGATGAATTGTTGTTTTTTAAGAATATTAAGTTTTTCAAATGCCTCCATAAATTCAAATCCATTCATGATCGGCATTTGAATATCAATCAATACGATTGTTATTAAATCGGATTTGTATGATTCTATGAATTTAAGCGCATGAGTGGCGTTTAAAAACTGGTGTATTTCCGACAAAGAATTGACAATCATTTCGATTGCTTTTGCAGCAACTAGTAAATCAATTTTGTTATCGTCAATAATTATGTAGTTATACATTGCCTTATTATTTTGATGGTAATGTTACTTTAAAAGTGCTGCCTTCATTGATTAAAGATTCTACTTCAATAGATCCGCCTAAAGTACTCACAATTTCATTTACGTTATATAGTCCAAATCCACTTCCTCCAACTTCGGCAGTTGCTCTAAAAAAAAGATTAAAAATACTTTTTAAATATTGTTCTTCTATTCCCATACCGTTATCAGAAACAACTATTTCCATTTGATCTCCAATGATTGTAATTTTCACATCAACGCACTTATTAGGTTCGTTTTTACGCTGGTATTTAAGTGCATTAGAGATTAGATTATTTATAATTACCTTAAGTTTGGTGATATCAGTACTGAATAGTGGAGAGTTATTGCTGATATTAAATTTAAGGTTGATATTATCTTGTAAACATTTTAGTTTATGAATTACTAGTATTTCTTCTTTTATCTCTTCTAGTGAAACTTTTTCAATTCTTAATTGCCCACGATTGTTTTTATAATATACATGCATGTTTTCTATAAAATCACCAAGTTGTCCTGCTGCTTTCTCTATAAGATCGAGCATGGTGAGTACATTTTTATCGTTTTTGTTTTCTGCATGGTTAACAATGTTCATGGCACCCATAATGCTCATTAAAGGACCTTTCAAGTCGTGAGAAACACTATAAGCAAAATTGTCTAATTCTTTATAGGCGACTGTCAATTCTATGATTTTGTCTTCGAGTTGACTGCTTTGTGTGTAATATCGATAGGCCTCTTCAATTGAGCTTCTTATCTCTGCTTCGTTCCAAGGTTTGTTTATGTATCGGAAAACATGACCTTGGTTTATGGCCTTAATAACAGATTCAATGTCTGTGTACCCAGTTACTAAAATGCGTATGGGTTTTGGATGTGTTTTGATTATAGATGCAAAAAAATCAACACCAGTTTTAACGGGCATACGCTGATCACAAAGAATCAAATCAACTTCGTTGTTTTCTAGCCATTCTTCAGCTTCCATAGCAGACAAAGAGGTGTGTATTTCATAATCAAGCCTAAATGATGATTTAAAAGCTTGAAGGTTATTAACTTCATCATCAATAAATAAGATCTTTATTTTACTATTATTCATTATGGTACTTTATTGGTATTGTTATAATAAATACTGTTCCCTCGCCAAGTTTACTTTCAACACTTACGCACCCGTTGTGTTTTTTTATTGTGTTATATGTAATGGATAGACCAAGTCCTGTTCCTTCTCCAACAGGTTTGGTTGTAAAAAACGGCTCAAAGAGTTTGTTTTTGGTTTTTTCGGTCATACCTGCACCATTATCTTTAATCGTAATAATTACGGTTGATTCAGTTCGTTCTGTTTTAATATGTATCTGTCCGCCATCATTCTCCTCAAATTTTAGTTTAATGGCATATATGGCGTTCGATATTAGGTTTAAAAATACCTGATTCAATTTCCCAGGAAAACATTCTATATAAGGAAGATCTGCATAGTCTTTATCTATTGATATTTTGTTATTAAGTTGGTTGTTCGCAATAATAATAGTTGAATCTAGTCCCTCATTTATACTTGCTAGTTTGATGTCGTCTTCATCAACTCTTGAAAAAATACGCAACCCTTTTACAATTTCTGCAGTACGCGAAGATCCTTCTTGGATACCTTTAAGCAAAAAACTAATTTCTGTTTTCAGGTAATCGAAGTCTATATCGATTTTATACTTGTTGACATAGTCAATTGCTAATTGGTTACCAATAAGCTGTTTTTCAGTTTCTTCCTGAAGCTTGTAAAGTTCTTTTATATCTCTTTCTAAAGGTTTAATATTTGATGTTACAAAATTAATTGGATTGTTAATTTCATGAGCAATACCTGCTGTTAGTTGTCCTAAAGAAGCCATCTTTTCTGACTCTACCAGTTGGGTTTGTGCCTGCTTTAAATTGTTTAAAGCAATTGATAAATTATTATTGGTTTCTGTTAATGCAGTAGTTCGCTTTACCACCTTTTGTTCTAGAATAATGTTTTGTTCTTTCATTATCCGTTCATTTTCTTGCGCAGAATTTAGTGCGGCAGCTTGTGCAAATTCTTTTTCCTTTTTCAGAATATTGATTTTATCTGCTAAGGCAAGCGATATCAGTGTAACTTCAATTGCCGATCCAAATAGTAATATGTAACTTGTTAAAGCATTGTAAGGAACAACTCCGTAATCTTTTAATACAAATACGATTACGCTTGTAAGAAATAATGACCAAGCGATTAAGAAAAACCTTGCAGAGCGATTTTTTTTGTGCGCAACCATTGCTGCCAATATTAACACCACTAGAGATCCAACTCCTGCATTTATGTTAATTAAACTATAGCTCATTTGGTGCTGATTGCCAATAACTAACAAAATAGCCAATACATCGATGGCTATGAAGAATCGAATGAACCAATTTAACTTTCCCAAATTCCTTTTGGTATCAATAAAGTTAGCCATAAACAAAAGTGTTGTTAAGCCCGATAAAGCACCAAATATGTAAATTGCATTTACTTTAATGTAATTGAATGATACAGGCAGGTATCTAATTATAAATCCGTGAAAGGTAAGCTGGGTTAGAGCAACAAAAAGAATATAAAGTATATATAATAAATAGTTATTGTCTTTTGTATTGATGAATAAGAAGAGGTTGTACAGAAACATAACCAACATTATCCCAATATAAAAAAAGACTATATTATCTCGCGTGCTGTTGGATTCATATATTTCATTTTTAGTTGCAACAAACAAATTAAAAAGCATCTGCTCTTTTGTTTCTACCTTTATATAAACGGTATCCTTTTGTAATGCAAAAATATAATTTTGATCTTTTATAACTCGGGATTCAATGGGTGTTGTTTCTTTAATTAATTGGCTATCAATAGCAGATTGGTAATAAGTTACTTGGTCGAGTATTGGATTAGATACAACTAAATATATTTTATCAGATGGGTGAGTTTTGTGAACTATTACTTTTACATAAAGGGGAAAGGTTGTTGTTCCCTTATTTACAACGCCATTTGGTATTTTTTTATTTAAACAATTTTGCGTTATAATTTTATTTATTGAGTAATTATTTACAGCATCCTCACCTATGTATAAGTCGAATGGTTTCTCTATTATTTGCTGACTTAATGCGGGAATAAAAAATGCAATAAGTACAGTTAATATGATGAATTTATATGAAATTGGTCTTATTGGCATTACTTGAGTTGTTATAATCTACATTTTGTGAAGCCTTAATGGTTTCAGCTATGCTCCAGTTTTTTAAATTAGGAATCATTGTGCTGTAGTGAATTTCTATTTCTTTTTTTCTTAGTGTTTCTTTTCTAATTGTATTTGGTTTTTTTCTCAATGTGAATATGGCGTTTCTATCTTCTTCAGTTGCTTTACTTAGTTGGTTTACATCCTTTAATACCATGGCTGTTGCAACGAGATCTAATTTTGGGTAATAAAATGTACCTTTATTTCCTACTGATTTTTCATGCTCATAACCTACTAATTCTGCCATGCTTACAGTATATGGAGCACATAAAGCAAACAGCGATTGTAAACCGATTTGTGATGAAATAGCAACTGCGGCTCTAGTCAAAAAAATACTTCCTATTCCATAACCAGCAATTTCTCTGGAATTCCAGAGTCCACAAATTTCTCCTGTTCCAAGATTTGCATAGTCTTTGATAATTTTGAAAATTTTGGGGTCTAGGAGACCTGTTGCTTCCTCGATTGGCAGTGGTTGTGTTCCTCCTGCTACATTAACCCTAGCGCCTCCGTATACAAATTGACCATTAATTGATTCAACTATCAATACAAATGATGCTGGATTATGCATCCATTCGTATTTTGATGATGTAACTTTTGTTACGCCTATACTTTTCAAAACATGCGTATGTCCTTCAATAAATAGTTCACACGATTTATGGTCATCAATAGCTCTAAATGCTCTTAATCTTACAATAGGTTTCTCTTTGTTTAATTCAGGCATTAGTTTATCAGCGATAATGTGTCCATGTAGTACCTACCAGAGTTGGTATGTTGATTTAAAAAGATCCTTCTGCAACAATCTGCGCAACTACCTGCTCCAACCATTACTGATGACGCTAGTTGAGGCCAGGTAGAAATTGTTTTTCCAATTTCAGTGATAGATTTCTTGAGTCGGTCAGATGTATTTTCGTATGCAACTATTTTCATAATTAGACTTAGTTTTTGTTCCTGTTGCATGGTATGTGTTTTATTTAGCTCATTTTCGTTAATCAATCCATGAAAAATTGGACGAGTTGGTTCTAAATCAAAACGCTCTATGTCAATCATTCCTCGATCATTGGTGTCCATTACTACAGGGATTTTTAATTCACGGGCTTTAAGCCTACTTTTTATTTTTATGTCTAAACCATCACAAACCTCAACCAATAAATTTAAGTCTTTAAAAAACGATTCTATGTTTTCGTCTGTTACGCCATCATTGAATATTTCAACATTAATGTAGGGGTCTATTTCTGCTATTTCTCTGGCGGCTATTACCGTTTTTTTTATGCTGATATTATGAACGCCACTTCTTAATCGATTTAAATTACTCAAGTCCAGTTCATCAAAAT
>JBILPP010000072.1:0-7410 GCA_044373765.1 Bacteroidia bacterium | reverse complement strand
ATAGCCTCAACTCATTCGGACATCCGCCAAGGATTTTCGAAAAACACGATTATTTACACGGCAAACTAAACAATAACCGCACATGGTTTGATGTTACCATGTACGACATTACTTTAAAAGTAACTCCAGACAAAAAACACATTCAAGGCCATAATAACATATCATACAAAGTGCTTAAGTCCGCAAATTTGATGCAGTTAGACATTCATGGCTTAATTAAAATAGATAGTATTGTACATGATCATAAGCAATTAAAGTTTACCCGAGATAGCAGCATAATACTTATAAAAATGCCGCATCAACGAAAAAATAGCAATCTTCAATTACTTGTGTACTTTAGTGGCAATCCATTAATTGCTAAAAAAGCCCCTTGGGACGGAGGCTTTGTTTTTACAAAAGACAGTAGTGGTAACGATTGGGTTGGATTAGCATGTCAGGGTTTAGGAGCTAGCACCTGGCTGCCATGTAAAGACCATTTAAGCGATGAAGCAGATAGTGTAAACATTAACCTACAAGTACCTTCTCATTTAACAGGAGTGAGTAATGGAAAACTCATTGATTCAATCAACCTAAATAATGGTTACACTGAGTTTAGATGGCAAGTAAGGTATCCAATTAACAATTACAACATAACAGTAAATATTGGCAACTACAAACATTTTAGTGATGAATACGCGGCAAAGTACAACAACATCAACAAACCACTTTCATTAGATTATTATGTACTTGATTACAACTTAAACAAGGCTCAAAAACATTTTGAACAAGTTAAAACCATGATGGCTTGCTATGAAAAACATTTTGGCCCCTACCCTTTTTGGAATGATGGTTATAAGCTAGTTGAAACACCTTATTGGGGAATGGAACACCAAAGCGCAGTAAGCTATGGTAACGATTACAGCAATACACGTTGGGATTTTGATTTTATTATCATTCATGAAAGTGCGCACGAATGGTTTGGCAATAGCATTACATCATCTGACCCGGCAGAACTTTGGTTACACGAGAGTTTCACTACGCATGCAGAAGCTGTATTTGTGGAATGTAATATGGATAAAGATGCAGCACACAAATACCTCAAAATGCAAAAAAGGAACATAGAGAATAAACACCCTTTATTGGGCACACCTGATGTGTATTTTCATAATTTTGATGACAATGACATATACTACAAAGGTAGCTGGATGTTGTATACCATAAGACACGTTATAGATAACGACACCTTGTGGTTTAATAGCTTACTAGACTATTGTAATGCATTTAAATACGCTAACATAAACACCAAACAATGTATAGATTTCTGGGTAAACAGAACGGGTAAAAATTTAGCACCAATTTTTGAACAATATTTAACACAAGCCAATCTTCCAGTTCTAGAGTATAGCTTAACACCCGGAGAAAACGAAATGCTAGAATTAAAATACCGCTGGGTTAATGTGGTTAAGGGATTTGAAATGCCTATTAAAGCTACCATATCAAAAAATGATTACCAACCTTTAACACCAACAACAAAATGGCGCGTTATTGATTTAAACTACTTCGACCCCAAAGAATTTAAAACGCAAATAGATTATTATTTAATTGAAACCCGCCAAATAACAAACTAAGGCATTGGCATTTCTACAACTGTAGTGATGTAATAAGCAAAAACAGTAATGATCGAATAAATTAAATGCTCCATCCAGGGAGTATATTTCCTATAATCTATCCCTTGCATTTTACAGTAAATTGCCAACATTATTTTTTCTATAATGTATGATAGCACAGTGGCGTATGCAATGCCTGTTATCCCGAATAAATAAATAAACCAGAACGAAAGTAGGCAGTGAATAACAATATAGTTTGAGGATATAAGATAGAAGATTTTGTTCTTCATTATTCCCATAATTACCGTTTGCGGGTAAATCATACGGCTAATAATGAGCAATAAGTAAATATTGAAAATTTTATACCCCGCCATTAGCTCTTCGTTATAAGCATACTTGAATAAGTAAGGACTTAAAAACATTAATGCAATTGTTGATGGAAATAACCATCGCATTAGTTTTTGAGATGATTTTTTTAGCCTAGACAATCCTTCGTCTAATTTTTCTGAGGCATTTGATTTAGCAATTTCACCACTATAAACACTACTTAAAGAGTTGGCTAAAATTAAAAATATTGGTAGCTCTCTAGCAGCATACCTATACATGGCAAATTCTTCATCAGTAAAATTAAACTCAATAATATAACTATTAATGTACTCCATACTTCCTGCCAATAGTATGGAGAACATAATAGGCAAAACCCGCTTCATAAAATCAATGGTTAATGACTTTTGCACCGTAATGGTGGCATATTTCATTAATAAAATAATGGTGTAATTAAACTTTAGCAACGACAGCACCAATAGCAAGTTTATGGCCAAATTTAAGGACTGTTTAAAATACAATGGCAAACACAACATCAGTATCTGAGCAAAAAAAGTAATGGTACCCCAGATAATTAAGGACTTATATTTTTCATTCAAATAAAAAATGTAATCCGTGATGTAAGTTGGTGTGTTTAACAGCACAACTAAGGCAAACATTTGAAAAAGATTTTTATCCTTATCGTGCAAAAACCCCATAGATGCCACAATAATGGCAGCCACAATAGAGAATACCAATAACAAGAAAAATGTACTGAATAGCACTTTCTTTTTAAGTTCTGGCTCTGCGTTGTTGTAATAAGGAATAAGGGTATTAGTGATTGCAGCAACCCAAAAAAAAGTTAAGCTAGAAGTAACCAACATTAAATTTTCATATTGGCTTATTAAGCGTAAACCATATTCATGTTGGTATAGAATAGCAATTTTTGCAAGCAAAATAGAAATAAGGAACATGGTTCCAAACCTCAAAAAATGATAGATTTGTAAACTATTAAACTTATTTAGTTTGCTCCAGATAAATGACACAGATTCGGTTTAAATATTTCCCAAATAACCAATTTAACCTTTACTTAACCAAATTATTATTAAGTATGTTGAGTTTGAGGTAATCTTTATTTTTTGTTTTTTATGAAACATTAGTATCGTAGCTTCGCTAGTAAATTGTATTGTTATGAAATCAAACAGAAAAGAATTTTTAAAAACGGGTGCCATATTAGCTGCTGGTGCCACCTTATACAGGCCTGCTGTAAAAGCTGCCATCAATACGATAAACCAATTTACGAACGATGGCTTGTTTGCTTTGCCAAAGTTGCCTTATGCATATAATGCGCTTGAACCATTTATAGATGCGCAAACGATGGAAATACATCATGGCAAGCATCATCAGGCATATGTAAACAACTTAAACGCTGCAATTGCCAAAGAAGCCTCTTTAAAAGGTAAGAGTGTCGAGGAATTAATCGCAACAATTGATAAGTTACCAGAAAACGTTCGCACTGCAATAAGAAATAATGGAGGTGGGCATTGGAATCATGCATTCTTTTGGCAAATACTTAAAACTGGAACAAAGCCAAGTGAAAAGATGACCAACCTCATTACCAAAAACTTTGGATCAATGGATGAGTTTAAAAAACTATTCGAAAAGGCGGCATTAGGACAATTTGGTTCAGGTTGGGCCTGGTTAATAAAACAAGGTGATAAACTAATTGTCACATCAACCCCGAATCAAGATAACCCTTTAATGGATATTGCAACCGTAAAAGGCAATCCAATTATTGGACTAGATGTATGGGAACACGCCTATTATTTAAAATATCAAAACAAAAGAGCGGAATATACTCAAGCTTTTTGGAACATTTTAAACTGGGAAAAGGTTGAGCAACTGCTAGATGCATAAACTTTAAAAAATTGATTGGCATTTGTAGAAAATATTTTTACTTTTGCCAACCTTAAATGGTGGTTTTAGCTCAGCTGGTTAGAGCGCCTGATTGTGGTTCAGGAGGTCGTGGGTTCGAGCCCCATATTCCACCCAAGATTTAAAAAAGTTTCACTTCACCGTGAAACTTTTTTTATTTAATATCATTTCAAGCCTCCCGTATTATATTCAACTAGCGTTTTATTAAACACTATACTTTTATCTTTTTCTATAATTATAGGACTTCATACTCAATGTGAAATCAATTGGTTAATAGTTAGAAATAGAATCGTAAATTCAGCATCGATATCTAAATAACTAATTAACTAAACAGCTATATTGCACCCCAATGATTGCAAGAAAACTATATTATAGTTTAACTCCGAAAATGCGTAGAGTGGCTCGAAGGATGATTTACCTTCCGATAGATTTATTGTCTTCCATATCGGGCAATCGAAATCCAATGATACCACCCAAAGGCATGATTTTCACAGGCTCGGGAGACTTTGAAAAGTCGGGCAATGACTTAGTGAAATTATGTATTGATTATGCCAATCTTAAGCCCGATAGTGCCATATTAGATATTGGATGTGGAATTGGTAGATTAGCAATTCCGCTTACGCGATATCTAAACGTAAATGGCAAATATGAAGGATTTGATGTAGTTGCAGATGGTATAAATTGGTGTAAAGAAAAAGTAAGCCGTAAATATCCTAATTTTAATTTCATTCACACCCCATTAAGAAACGATTTATATAATTTAGATGTGCAACACCAAGCTGCACATTTTATATTCCCATATCCCGAAAACACTTTTGATACAGTTGTATTAACTTCGGTATTTACTCACATGCAGCCCGCAGAAGTACAGCACTATTTAAATGAAATAAAACGCGTTTTAAAGCCAGGAGGGCATTGTTTGTCAACATTCTTCATATTAGAAGAAAACACTCCAGAAATCTTAAATCGAAACCCTCAACTTATGCAATTTAAGTTTGAGTATGATACCTACTACTTGCATGATAACAAAGTAAAAGATGCCAATATTGCCTTTAAGGCTTTCGCAATTAAAAACATGGCGCAACAATCACATTTAATGATCAAGTTACTAAACCACGGTTGGTGGAAAGGGTCAGATAAATCGCAGAGTTTAAATTATCAAGACTTGGTTATTTTTGTATCTCAATAATTTTTACAATCTGTTTTTATCTAAAATACGTAAAAAAAACGACCAACTGCATGCAGTTGGTCGTTTCGAGTTAATGTTGTTAAGCTTTTAGTAACGGCTTCCACCATCATTACCACCACGGTTGTAACCACCACGGTCACCACCACGGTTGTAACCACCACGGTCACCACCACGATCGCCACCACGATTAAAACCACCACCTGAACGAGGACGGTTATTATCGAAAGTACGCTCGCGAGCTTCGTTAACTTTGATGCTGCGTTGTGCAACTTCAACGTCATTCAAACCGTTAATAGCATTGTTTGCTTCAGCGTCATTAGGCATTTCAACAAATGCAAAGCCTTTACTGCGACCAGTAAATTTGTCAGTCATAATTTTAACTGATGCAACTTCACCGTAAGGGGTAAAGACGTCTTTTAAATCGTTCTCGCTCAAATCATATGAGAGATTACCAACGTAGATTTTCATGTAAAAAAAAATTAATAAATACAACACGAAGATGGGATTAAAATCTGAAAAACAATAACTTTTGAAAATAAAAGCAGCTTTTTTTTACTTCAAGCTAAATAGACAGCACAAAATAGATACTAATATTTGGCTACTAGCTAGTTACAAATTGCTATTCCACTTTGAATTAGATTATTCTCACTCCTGTTTTCTTTTTGAGCAGCTTATGAATACACCCTATTAAACTCCATTAATTGGTAATTTCGTTCAACATGTTTAATCAAAATAATTTGGCATTTAGGCTAAATAGCAGTTGCAATTAATTTAAATCTATTTGTTGTACCATTAATTGATTGCTGGTTAAACAAATAGTTTTAGTGTGTTACGCAAACAATGCTCAGTAATGACTTATTAATTCAATTAAATCAATTTAGACACTTTAAGAAAAGTTGTTTGGTTATCGCATTGTTAGTTTTAGGTTGGTGTATAAAATCCCAAAAAACAGCTTGACATGCGCGTTTGATTCAATTCAAAATATGCTGATCGCACCTGATATTTAGATGAAAACCAATTAAAATATTCAACTAAAAAAAACTAACGCATATCATCATCAATCTGATATAAGTAATTTATTATAGGAAGAATTATTTTTTGATGCTCTGTTCATATATACTAATCCAATCTTCCACTTGCATTTTCTTGACCAATTCAGCCAATAAATCGAATGGAATATGTTCGTTTTTTTTAAATCGAATACAGCTTTTGCCCATATCCAATTTGGTTTTGCAATGTTTCGGATACTCATTTTTGAACCAAGCTAATAAATTCTCATTGGCATATAGGCCCATATGATAAAAACTTACCCCATTTTTTTGAGATGCAATGGCCATAAATGGTAAGGGTAACTGAGGATTACAATGGTATCCATCAGGATAAATACGATGAGGTACAACATATCCAATCATACCATAATTCATCTGCGCTTCGAAGTCTTTGGGCAAATTAGACAAAATGGTTTGGTGCAATGTTAACATTGGCGCTCTGCGTTCAACAGACAACTCATTGAGGTAGTTTTCTATGTTTAAAACATTACTTTTCATACGCTAATTTTATCATGAGGTTCATTACAATTCATTTGCAAATATTAAAAATATCAAATCATTTAATCAACCTCAAAAACAGAATTTAAAAACTCTTAAAATTTACATGCAAAATCAGCAATTGATTATCAACATATAACAACAACTTTAAGACATAAAAAGTGCATTACCATTCTGCCGGTCAAACCTTTAACAATAATCAATTGTTATTAAATTTTGCAGTATAAAACATGTTATTAAATAGGTATTGATTTAATAATTTATTGTGTAATATTGCACGTTCCCAATAACTCGTAAAACAATGTCAACATCTATAGATTACTTAGCATTAGTGGTGCAATTTTTGGTAGCAGCGGGATTCGTTGTTACAACCATGGTGGCAACACATTTAATTGGTCCTAAGCGTAAAACAGCCGATAAACTTGAAAATTTCGAGTGCGGAATAGAATCAAAAGGCAATGCCCGTATTCCCTTTTCCATTAAATACTTTTTGATTGCCATTCTATTTGTAATGTTTGATGTTGAGGTTATTTTCATGTATCCATGGGCTGTTAACTTTCGCGAGTTAGGTCAAATCGGGTTTATGGAAATGTTGTTTTTTACAGGTACATTATTACTGGGCTTTTTATACATCCTTAAAAAGGGTGCATTAAAATGGCACTAACCTCATTTTAAAACTACCAATAGGTTATCCCCCATTAAACAACGATTGTAATTAAAATCAAAAAATGTCAACAGAATTAACCATCACAAAAGCTCCGGCAGGCCTAGAAGGTCCTGGTTTTTTTGCAACAAATATTGATAAAGTTATCGGACTTGCACGCTCCAACTCCATTTGGCCGTTACCTTT
>JBILPP010000071.1:0-7420 GCA_044373765.1 Bacteroidia bacterium | reverse complement strand
TTATTGCAAAAAGTATTATGGTTGCTTTTCCGGGTCGTGTATTCACAACGGTAATGCATCCAAATCTAAATTCTTTGTCAAGTTTCGTTTCTCCTATTACCAAAGCGGGTCACGAAAGTCGTTATGATTTTAGAACCAATGATGCCAAAGAAATACTTGAGCTTTGCGGAATACCCGGAGCCCTGCCTCGTGGGTTCATTAACAGGCGACAATTTTCTGATCAGCCAGCACGTTTTTTAGGGAGAACCGATTGGTATGTAAAATGTGAGCAAGAAACACAAGGAACAACCCCAGTTAATATTGATTTAGAATCAACTTTTGATGATGCGAAACAAGAGGGGATAGCCAAAATTAAATTCACCTACACCTCTGCTGTTACCAAAAAGCAATATTTCTCCATTATACTCATTGAAGACAGTATTTTTGACACACAAGAGTACCAAGACCCAGTAACATTTGAAGTTAAATACAACAACGATTACGTGCACATGCATGTGTTGCGCGATGTGGTAACTTTTGCTCAAGGTGATGCTGTCGCAAAGGATACCGCAACTGGTTTTATTCCCGGTCGTGTGTTTGAGAAAGAATATAAATACACAATGAACGTGAGTGAGAATATTAAGGTAAATCCTAAGCACGCTAAGTTATTGGTTTTCGTTCATGAGGGTGTGCCCGATTTAAATATATTACAAGTAAAAGAAATTCACATAAAAGACTAATGCGGTTTTTTGTTTTTGTTGCTTTAGGTTTCGGGTTGATGGGTTTAAGCGCATGCTCAAATCAACATGATGTAGCATACGCCCAACGTATCATGCAGCATAGAGCTGCGATAACCTATAAGTTTTTAGATCCCACAACAACACCTTTAACGCAGGCTAAACTAGCCATATTTAAAGGCTTACCATATTATGAGGTAAATAAAAACTATTTGGTTGAAGCTACTTTTAATCCAAGCGGGAATCAAACGATATTTGCTATGCCGCATACTTTAAATAGAGCTTATGAATATGTAGAGGCTGGAACTTTATCATTTAAGTTAAATGGTAAAAACCTGCAATTAATGAGCTATTTACGTAAAGGCGAAATGTCCGATTCAGTAGAACTTTTTATTCCGTTTACCGATTTAACCGGTGGTAAAACAACCTATGGCGGAGGACGGTATTTAGATGTAAAAGCTACCCTGAGCAATAAAAAAGTTTGGGTTGATTTTAATTTGGCCTACAATCCATATTGTGCTTATAATGTTGATTTTAGTTGCCCTATTCCACCAAAGCAAAATCATTTACCTGTGGCCATAGAGGCGGGAGAGCAGTATAAAACAGTATATTAGGTAGGCTAATAAATTCAGCAATATTTAGGGAATAAAACTGCAAGCTTTGTTCAAGATGTGTATATTCGCATCGCTTTAAAATATAAAATTTTATGAAATACGATGTAACCGTTATAGGTTCGGGCCCCGGAGGCTATGTAGCTGCAATACGTTGCGCTCAGTTAGGTTTAAAAACTGCCATCATCGAGAAATATAGCACCCTTGGCGGTACTTGCTTAAATGTAGGCTGTATTCCATCTAAAGCGTTATTAGATTCATCAGAGCATTACCACAATGCAGTGCATAATTTTACCACGCATGGCGTTGACATTAAAGGTGAAGTTCAGGTAAACCTAAAACAAATGATCGAACGCAAAAATGGCGTGGTTAAGCAAACCTGCGAAGGCATCGATTATTTGATGAAGAAAAATAAAATTGATGTGTTTCAAGGTGTGGGTTCGTTTGTAAATAAAAACACCATTAAAATTAGTGGAGAGAAAGAACAAACCATTGAAACCGATAAAGTAATTATTGCCACAGGTTCTAAACCATCAACTTTACCAGGTATAGATATTGACAAAAAACGAATTATTACCAGCACAGAAGCTTTAAATATGACCGAAGTACCTAAACATTTAATTGTTATTGGTGGAGGTGTAATTGGTTTAGAGCTGGGTTCTGTATATGCTCGTTTAGGGGCTAAAGTAACAGTTGTTGAATATTCAGGAAGTATTATCCCAACAATGGATGCTGCTTTGGGCAAGGAGTTACAACGTGTGTTACGTAAACAAGGTTTTGATTTTAACTTTAACCATAAAGTAAAAACGGCTACTGTAAAAGGCAAGGAAGTTACAGTAACTGCCGAAAATGAAAAAGGTGAAATGGTAGCGTTTAAAGGCGATTACTGTTTACTTAGTGTTGGCCGTAGGGCTTATACCAGTGGTTTAGGTCTAGAAAACATAGGTTTAATAGTAGATGATCGTGGACGAATAGAAACCGATGCACATTTAGAAACTGCTGTTAAGGGAATTTATGCCATTGGTGATGTGGTAAAAGGCGCCATGCTTGCGCACAAAGCCGAAGAAGAAGGTGTATTTGCAGCAGAGGTTATTGCAGGCCAAAAACCACACATTAATTACAACTTAATTCCGGGTGTTGTTTATACTTGGCCTGAGGTTGCAGGTGTGGGGCAAACAGAAGAGGAATTGAAAAAAGCAGGACGTAAAATTAAGTCAGGTTCATTCCCAATACGTGCTTTAGGTCGTGCCCGCGCAAGTATGGATATTGATGGTTTGGTAAAAGTTATTGCTGATGCCGATACAGATGAAATTTTAGGTGTACATATGATTGGACCGCGTGCAGCAGATATGATTGCAGAAGCTGTTGTTGCGATGGAGTTCCGCGCAAGTGCAGAAGATATAAGCAGAATGAGCCATGCACATCCAACTTATACCGAGGCGATGAAAGAAGCGTGTTTGGCTGCTACAGCTAACCGTGCTTTACATACCTAGGCTGAAATAATTGAAGATGAAAAGACGACTTCGGTCGTCTTTTTTTATGCCTTATGAAGTTAATAATGAAGTATAATTACATTGAACAAGTACCTTCATTTTTAAAGATTTTTTCTAGCAACTGTTATTTTAATCTGATTGATAGAACGACTCTAAACGGGCAAATTGGCCAGTCTTCCGTATAATTTATCGCCCGCACTTGACAAAGTGGTTTAAAATATTACCTTCGCACCTCATAAAATTATACTATTTTAGCCTAAGTAGTGCACTTTTTGACTTAAAACAGTACCTTAAATGAAATTATCTCAGTTTAAATTTAACTTCACCGAAAGCCTCATTGCGAAGTACCCGGCAGATGTTCGTCACGACAGCAAAATGATGGTGCTTGATCGTAAAAAAGGGAAAATCGAGCACAAAGCATTTAGCGACATCCTAAAATATTTTGATGACAGGGATGTAATGATTAACAACAACACCAAAGTTTTTCCGGCTCGATTATACGGTAGCAAAGAAAAAACAGGTGCTAAAATTGAAGTTTTTTTATTGCGCGAGTTAAATAAAGAAATGAAATTATGGGATGTGTTGGTTGATCCAGCCCGTAAAATTCGTGTAGGTAATAAACTATATTTTGGAGATGATACTTTAGTAGCTGAAGTAGTTGATAATACTACATCTCGCGGACGTACCATTCGCTTTTTGTTTGATGGTACCGATGAAGAACTTTGGAAACTAATTGAGAAATTAGGCGAAATGCCGATTCCTAAATACATGAACCGCGCAGTAGAAAAGTTGGATAAAGAACGTTTCCAAACCATTTTTGCCAAACATATTGGTGCAGTGTCTCCTCCAAGTGCAGGTTTACACTTTACCAAAGAGCTCATGATGCGCATGGAAATTAAAGGTGTAAACTTTACTGAAGTTACGGTGCACAATGGATTAGGTGCTTTCCGTGCTGTAGAGGTAGAAGATTTAACCAAACACAAAATGGATAGCGAGTTTTTTGATATTCCATCTGAAACATCTAAAGTGGTAAACAAAGCTTTAGAGGATAAGAGAAAAATTTGTGCAGTTGGCTCATCTGTTATGCGTGCTATCGAATCTTCGGTTTCATCAACAGGCAGGTTAAATGTAAATAGTGGTTGGACAGATAAATTTTTGTTCCCTCCTCACGACTTTAAAATTGCGAATTGCATGATTACAAATTTCCATCCGCCTGAGTCTACCTTATTGATGTTAAGTGCCGCTTTTGCCGGACATGAAGAGTTAATGGAAGCGTATCAGGAAGCCATTAAAAAGAAATACAAGTTTATGGCCTATGGTGATGCATTATTAATCATTTAATAACCATTTAAAATAGTTAGAACGTCCGACAGCAATGTCGGACGTTTTTGTTTTAGGACAATCGATTTTATCTTGGTTCACATTATGGAATCAACCCTACATCATTTTGAGCAACTGGATATCAGAACCGGAACCATTAAAGAAGCACGTGTATTTGAAAAGGCACATAAACCTGCCTATCAACTGGTGATTGATTTTGGTGAAGAAATTGGCATTAAAAAGTCATCAGCCCAAGTTACCCATTTTTACCAACCACAAGATTTAGTGGGCATGCAAGTAATAGCATTGGTTAATTTACCTCCTAGACAAATTGCCAATTTCATCAGCGAGTGTTTGGTTTTAGGAGCTGTAAATACAGATGGTTGTGTGGTTTTACTACAACCACAACAAACCACAGCAAACGGACTTAAAATAGCGTAATGATGTTTTATAGGGGTCAGCAAACACACTTTTTCAAAGGCAAAAATGTTGAAACTAACACTTTTCCTAAGGAAAGAGGATGTCTTAAAAGTTAGTTTGTTCAATAATCTAATCTTGAGCCTAACTCTTTTAGAATTTTTCCGCGAACATGTTTTACAATTTGTTTTGCTATCACAACTGGTTAGTAATATACTTATCATCCAGTAACCTATTAACCATTCAACTAATAACTTAATAACCAATCACCCTAAATTATTACCTTGCAGCATGCCTAAAAATAAAAATGCATTTATACGTTACCGCATAATTGATGGGGCTTTACGCAATAAGATCAAACGTTATCCATCTAAACAAGATTTGATAGAAGCGTGTCAGGGTTTAGGTAGTGTAAGTGCACGCACCATTGATAGCGATATTTATGACATGAAGTTTGATGAGGAGCTAGGCTATCAAGCGCCAATTGAATATGATCGTAAATTACGTGGGTATTATTATACTGATACCAATTACAGTATTAATAATTTGCCACTGAAAGAAGAAGACTTATATGCCTTAGAGTTTGCTTGTTCATTGCTCAAACAATTTGAAGGAATTGGCCCAATAAAACAGTTTATGCAATCTGTTGAAAAAATAGAAGACTATGTAAACCTTCGCAGTGTGTATGGTAACGATGATTTTTTGCAAATAATTGAAACTGAAAAAAGCCTGAGTCAAAAAGGTAATGAATATTTAAGTCCACTGTTATTAAGTATTAAAGAACAGCAAGCGGTCATGATGCATTATCGTGGTTTTGGGCATGCTGAAGTTAAACACTATCAATTACATCCATATGTATTGAAAGAATACCGGAATCGTTGGTATGTAACAGGTAAATTGGTTGATAAAAATAGGATTCAAACTTTCGCATTAGAACGCATCAAACAAATATTGCCTACAGCCAGCAATTTTACCCGCGATACCAGCTTCAATCCAGCTGAGTATTTTAAACACTCATTTGGTATTTCGGTACACGATTATGAGTCGCAACTGATTACCCTTAGTTTTAGCCCAACCGAAGCCCCTTATATTAAAAGTCAACCCTTGCATCAAACACAACAAATAGTGGTTGATGATGAACAAGAGTTTAAAATTACAATAGATGTAATTCCATCGTACGAATTAAAATCGCAGATATTAAGTTATGGTGATAAAGTAAAGGTAATCGCTCCAATCGAGTTAAAAGACGAATTGAGAGAAACCTTGCAGCGTGCCATAAAAAATTATTAGGTAACGTTAAATAAGCGCCATTTACTTGATTATTCTATTCGTTTTGGAAGAATGCTAAAAATCTTGCGGTAATGCCACATATTTTCCTATTTTTGCACGGCAAATAATAGAAGGTATTGTTTGCTATGATAAACGACAAAGCTAAGTTTTACGGTGAAGGATTAACGTTTGATGACGTGTTGTTACTTCCCGCCTTTTCTGAAGTTCTCCCACGTGAGGTGAATACTTCAACTCAATTAACAAAAAACATACGTATTAATGTGCCCATTATTTCGGCAGCAATGGATACTGTTACTGAATACAGTTTGGCTATTGCTATGGCACAATCGGGTGGTATAGGCATGTTACATAAAAACATGAGCATCGAGCGCCAAGCCGAAGAAGTTCGTAAGGTAAAACGCAGCGAAAGCGGAATGATTATGGACCCTGTAACTTTACCTGCAACAGCAACCCTTAAAGAAGCTCATAGAATTATGAGCGAAAATAAAATTGGCGGCATTCCTATTGTTGATGATAATTTTAAATTGTTGGGAATTTTAACCAACCGCGATTTAAGGTTTGAAAAGCAATTGAGTAAAAAAGTTACCGAGGTAATGACTAAAGATAATTTAGTAACTGCACCTCAAGGAACCGATTTTAAAAAAGCTGAATCTATTTTACAGAAATATAAAATTGAAAAATTACCTGTAGTGGATAAAAAAGGCAAACTAATTGGCCTGATTACCTACCGTGATATTTTAAAAGTAAAAGATAACCCTAATGCATGTAAAGATAAGCACGGCCGCTTAATGGTTGGTGCAGCAGTTGGTGTTACACCCGAAACGCCAGATCGTATTTCGGCTTTGGTAAAAGCAGGTGTTGATGTAATTACCATTGATACTGCACACGGTCATAGTGCTTTTGTATTAAATGAAATTAAACGCTTGCGCAAAATGTTTCCTACCCTTGATATTATTGCAGGCAACGTTGCAACCGGAGAAGGTGCTAAAGCATTAGTTAAAGCGGGAGTTGATGCGGTTAAAGTTGGCGTTGGTCCGGGTTCAATTTGTACCACGCGTATCATTGCAGGTATAGGAATGCCTCAATTATCCGCTATTTATGATGCCGCTAAGGCAATTAAAAGTAGTGGTGTGCCCATCATTGCTGATGGTGGTATTCGTTACAGTGGAGACATTGTTAAAGCATTAGCGGCAGGTGCCAGTACTGTAATGAGTGGTGGTATTTTTGCTGGTACAGAAGAATCTCCAGGAGAAACCATCATATTTGAAGGACGTAAATTTAAATCGTACCGCGGCATGGGTAGTATAGAAGCCATGAAAGAAGGTAGCAAAGACCGTTATTTCCAAGATGCCGAAGAAGAAATTGCAAAGCTAGTGCCAGAAGGTATTGTGGGTATGGTAGCTTATAAAGGCAGTTTAAAAGATGTAATCTATCAGTTTACCGGAGGATTACGTGCAGGTATGGGTTATGTTGGCGCAAAAAACATCACTGAGTTACAAAAAGCTAAGTTTGTAAAAATAACAGGTGCAGGCGCTAAAGAAAGCCATGCACACGATGTTACCATAACCAAAGA
>JBILPP010000070.1:0-7434 GCA_044373765.1 Bacteroidia bacterium | reverse complement strand
AGAATGATGCTACCTTGATATCGTTTGCAATGGTTGGTCCAACTTTGGCAGAACTTAATATTTTACTTGTTCCACCTAATGCGGTTAAACCTTCGTTTAATTTTGATTCTACAAGTTCGCTTGTGTTTGCACCTGTTTCGTTTATTAAATAGGTAGTAGTAATTTTATACTTGGTATCGCTGCCATAAGTTTTAACTTCTGGTGCATTTCCAAAAGGAGCTGTTAACTTTTCACGAATTTCGTTTTGTCCAACTGATTTATCAAACTCCACTACATAGGTCCAACCACCTTTAAAATCTACACCAAGGGTAAATCCTTTGGTAAAAATAGAAACTAAACCTGCTAAAATTAATACACTAGATAATATGTAGAACTTAGAGCGGTTACCAACAAAATTGTAATTTAAATTCTGGAATAAGCCTTTTGAGAATCCGGTAACATAATTGATCACTTTGCCTTTTTCTAGTTGCCACTCTGTAATTACACGAGATAACAATACAGCGGTAAACATAGAAGATAAAATACCAATAATTAAAGTAATAGCAAATCCTTGAACAGGACCTGTACCAAAACTATACAATACAAAACCTGCCAATAAGGTTGTTAAGTTTGCATCTATAATTGACGATGCTGCATGAGCATACCCATCAGAAACTGCATTTTTTAAACTGCGTGAATTATGAGCTAATTCTTCTTTTATACGTTCGTTAATTAACACGTTTGCATCAACTGCCATACCAATGGTTAACACGATTCCTGCAATACCTGGTAATGTTAGTGCCGCACCTAAGCTGGCCAACACACCCATGATAAAAAATACGTTAGCCAATACCGCGATATCAGCAATGTAACCGCTGTTGCCGTAGTAAATTACCATGAATATTAATATTACAATGGTAGCTATTACCATGCTCCAAAGACCTTGGTTAATACTTTCGGCACCTAAAGTTGGTCCTACTACTGCTTCTTCAACAATACGTGTAGGAGCAGGTAATTTACCTGCTTTTAATATATTAGCTAAATCGCCTGCTTCTTCGCTGGTAAAGTTACCGTTAATTGAAGAACGACCATTTGGAATTTCGTTTTGTACATTTGGTGATGAGTAAACTAAATCGTCTAACACAATGGCAATAGAACGACCAATGTTTGCTTTCGTTAAGTTTTTCCAAATGCGAGCACCATCAGCGTTCATGCTCATGCTTACTTCAATTTCTCCGCTTTGACCAATATCTCTGCGTGCATCAATTACTTTATCGCCTTCTAATTGTGCGCCACCATTCATTGCAGTTTTCACTGCGTGTAACATCACTACATCACCATTGTCACCAATGGCTTTGCTTTCCCATAAAAATTTAATGTTATTAGGTAATGAATTACGAACTTCAGCACGCTCTAATAACGCGTTTACCTTTGCAGTATCTCTGATAGACGACATACCACAAATAGAACCACGTTCAGCTAACATTCCTTTTTCGTCAGCATTAGGACGTAATACAGCAAACAATGGGTTTTCTTTGGTAAAGTTTTCTATTTTCTTTTGGGTTGAATCAGCACCTGCACTTGCAGTGGTGTCTGTTGATTTTTTATTACCCGATAAGCCAGCTAATGCGCTGCTTTTTTGTGTGGTATCTGTGCTATTGCTATCAACTTCTGTTGATATTGAGCCTGATCCATTTGCTTTTGCAAGAATGGTATTCGCATCAGATAAGTATTTGAATGCTTCAGGATTAGTAAACGTTTCGTAGAACTCTAATTTAGCAGATCCTTGTAATAATTTACGTACACGAGCTGGATTATCAACACCTGGTAACTCAACCAAAATACGGCCGCTACCTTCAAGTTTTTGAATATTAGGTTGTGTTACACCAAATTTGTCAATACGAGCACGTAAAATTTGGAAAGAACGATCGATGGCTTGATTTGCTTCCTCTCTGATGTAAGTTATAACTTCAGTGTTAGTTGATGAAGGTTTTACTTTTTCTTTGTTGGTTTGATTTGCAAATACAGTAGCTAATTTTCCTTCAGGAGCCAATTCAGTGTACGTTTCACCAAATAAGGTAACGTAATCTTTCTGACTGGTTTTGATTTTTTCGTTAGTTACTTCAATGGCTTTGTTAAATGTAGCATCAGTGTTATTGTTCGATAATGATTTAATCAAATCACCAAGCGAAACTTCTAATGTTACGTTCATACCGCCTTGTAAGTCTAAGCCTAAGTTTAACTCACGCTCTTTGCACTCCAAGTAGGTAAATTTCTTAAAGCCTAAGTTAACTAATGGCTCGCGAGCAATAGAATCTAAATATGCTCTTTCTTTAACAGCATCGCCATTGGCAAACTCTTTTGCCGTTTGTTCTGCACGGTAAGTAAACCAGGTAAATGATAACTGGAATAAACATACCACTGTAAGTGCGATTGCGAATAACTTAATTGCGCCTTTACTTTTCATCTTTCTATGTTAGTGTTATAATTTAATTTGCTCGTATTTGAAATATTGCGAAGTGGGCAAATATAACCGCTCAGTCATATTTTTACAACCTTTATTAAAAAACAATTTAAGTGTTGATTAACAGTTGGTTTAATGTTTTTTAGTGCTTATGGGGTTATTTAATGGATTGTTTAATTTCCACCTGAAATGGTCCTCAACAACTTTTAAACTGTTGTTAAAATGCGCATTGTTGTTAATGATGATGTCTGCTTGCTCTTTATAAGGCTCAAGGTATTTCCTAAAAGCGGGCATAACATGGTTATTCCATTGGTATTGAACAAAATCAGCTGGAATGTTCCTTTCCAATGTATCTCGCTTTAACCTACGCTGCAACTGCAAATCTTCATTGGCTTCAATAAAAAGTTTCAGGTTAAAATGAGACGATATGTCCTCCCTATAGAATATAAATAACCCCTCTATAATTACAATTGGGGCTGATTCAAATTCAAGCCAATCACCCATTTGCTCCTCGTGTTGAAAACGGTATTCTCGTCTTCTAACCGTTTCACCCAGTGATAATTTAATGATGTCATCTTTGAAAGCGTCCAAATCAATACAACCGGGAAGGTCATAGTTTATGTGACCGTTTTCATCTTTTGCTTGCTCTCCTGCAGGCCTGTAATAGTTGTCTTGCGATAGTATGCATACTTCATTCGGGCCAAATAAATTGCCGATCTCACGCAAAAAACTTGTTTTACCGCTAGCGCTACCTCCTGTAATACCTACTAAATAAGGTTTATTCATGTTTTAAGTTTTTTAACCTTTAAATACAGCCTGCAATTAGCCACTTTGATTGAAATATAACAAGCGTAAATTACATTAATTAATTATACACCAATCAAAAATACAACTCCCGAAACTTTTGAGCCACTGGAAACGTTTGTTGTAAAAATAGTTTCCAAAGCAAAAAATCAAACTATCTTCGCATGCGATTTTTTTAAGATGAGTGAAATTAAAGATAAAATATTAACTGAAGCTGAGCAACTTTTTATGCGTTATGGGTTTAAAAGCATAACCATGGATGATGTTGCACGAGAGTTGGGTGTATCTAAGAAAACACTGTATCAGTTTTTTACAGATAAAAATGATTTGGTTAACCAATGCGTGGCGCATTATTTGGGTAACATGAACAAGCTTTGTTGCAACGTAGTTGAAAACAAGGAATTGGATGCCATAAGTGTTTTGCTGCAAATTTCTGAACAAATTAATGCTGTTATCAGGCATATTAATCCCAGCAGTATGTTCGATTTGAAAAAGTATTTTAAAAGTGCTTGGGATAAATTAGAGGCGGATAGAATAAGTTTTATCAGGAAATTAATATACGATAACATTCTTTTTGGAATTAAAAAAGGACTCTACAGAAAAGATTTGGATGCTGAGGTAGTGAGTAGGATTTATATTTATTTGGCTAGTTTTTTAATCAATCCAGATAATTATGATAAAGTTGAAATGGATATTAAGGTGATGCATTTAGAAATTGTAAAGTACCATTTACGCAGTATATGCACTGCCAAAGGAATTGAGTTATTAGAAGAGAAATTATTAGCTACAAAAAATAAATAATACAATGAATATATTTAACACAATGAAATGTGCTACTTTGTTTATGCTGCTATTTTGGGCAGCATTTAACGCCAATGCACAACAACAACAACAAAGCGAAGCCAAGAAGTTTTCTTTACAAGATGCAGTAGCACACGCCAAAAAGTACAATAGCACACTAAAAAATAGTGCACTTGATGTGATTTCCGCTGAGAAAAAAGTAAAAGAAGTTTTGGCTTTAGGATTACCTAATGTAAATGCAACTGGTAGTTTTAATAACTATTTAACTGTGCCTTCTAGTGTAATAGATTTTGGAGGAGCTAAACAAGTAATACGTTTTGGTGTTCCTTTCTCTGCAACAGGAAGTATTGCGGCAAGTCAACTGTTGTTTGACGGAGGGTTTTTGATGGGGTTAAAAGCTTCGAAAGAATATGTTCAACTCGCTAAAATAAATCTAAAACGTACTGAAGTGGAAACGGAGATTTCGGTTAGTAAAACTTATTATGGAATTTTACTTGCACAAACATCACTTAAACTTATTAATGCAAACCTAGATGCTTTGGGTAAAACTAAATTTGATTTAGAGAAATTGGTTCAGAACGGATTTTTAGATAGAACAGAATTTGATAAAGTGAGTTTACAATTCTCTTCATTGGAATTACAGAGAGATAAGCTTATTGATCAACAGAAAACGTTTATGATGGTTCTTAAAATTCAGTTGGGACTAAATTTTGACGATCAAGTTGAATTAACGGATGAGTTAATGAAAATGTATGAAGCATCAAAAGTAACTTTACTATCAAATAAAGTTGATTACAATAACCGTCTAGAGTATCAGTTAATTAATCAAGCTATTTCCCTAAATACCCTTGACAAGAAAAGATATCAGTTTGGTTATGCACCAAGTTTAGTTGGTATTTTTTCAACCCAACGTAACAGTTTTGGAGAAACATTTGGTGATTTAGGAAAGGATTGGTATGAAGGAACGTTATGGGGTTTAAACCTGAGTATTCCAATATTTGACGGGTTTAAAAAATCTGCACAAATACAACAAGCATCCATCAATATTAAAAAAGCGGAGAACGATAAAAAGGTACTGAGTAATGTAATAGAGCAGGAGGTGTTTATTGCCCGAACAACTTTCGACCGTTCTGCTAAGCAATTAGAAGTGCAGAAAAAAAACCTAGATCTTGCTCAAGACATTTATAACAGAACTGAATTAAAGTTTAAAAATGGTTTAACCTCAAGTTTAGAATTAACTAACGCTCAAAGAGATTTAGAAACGGCTCGTGCATCATACCTAAATACCATGTACGATTATTTTGTTGCACAACTTGATTTACGTAAAGCCCTAGGTGATTTAAATAAATAATAACAATAGATATGAATAAGATAAAATCAATTTTTTTGGCAACAAGTGTTGTTGTCCTACTAACGGCTTGTGGAGGAGGAAATACCCTCGAATCCAAGAAAGCTGAACTTGAAAAGTTAAAAGCAAAACAAACTGAAATAGCTGCTCAAATTACCAGCCTGCAAGAGGAAATTGCAGCTATTGGAGATAGCTCAAAAACCGAAAATAGCCGGGCTAAAATTGTTGCTATTACTACTGTAGCTAAGCAAGCATTTCTTCATGCAGTTGATGTACAAGGGCGTGTTGATGGAGATGAAAATATTACATACAGTGCTAAAGTGCCCAGTGCAGTAAAACGAGTAAATGTAAAGGTTGGCGACAGGGTTTCGGCAGGACAAATTTTAGTTGAACTAGATGCTGATGTGGTGAAATCGCAAATTGAAACACTTAAAAAAGGCCTAGAGTTGGCCAATACCGTATACGAGAAACGTAAATCGTTATGGGAACAAAAAGTAGGAAGTGAAATAGAATTTTTGCAAGCAAAAAACCAAAAGGAAAATTTAGAAAAACAAATTGCCTCTGTCAAAGAAAATCTTGATATGTATTTTATAAAATCAGAATACAGCGGGACTGTTGATTTGGTGAGTATTAAAGTTGGTCAAGGCATTGCCCCTGGTTTTCCTGCAATTAGCGTGGTTAATCCAGCGTCTTTAAAAATCAAAGCAGATTTATCAGAGTCGTATGCAAATATCGTAAAGCAAGGCAACCCTGTTTTAGTAAACTTTCCAGACATCAACAAATCCGTAAAATCTTCGGTTTCTTATTCTTCAAAATCTATCAATGCATTAACACGTACATTTAATGTAGAGGTAGCCTTACCAAATGACAACGAACTTCACCCTAACATGGTGGCCGAAATTAAAATTGTTGATTATGAAAGCCAAAATGCAACTGTTATTCCTATTAATACCATTCAAGAAATTGATGGTGAAAAATTAGTTTATATCGTAGCAAAAAATGCTAATAATGAAATGATTGCCAAAAAGACACCTGTAACTGTTGGGAAAACTTACGGAACGAGTGCCGAAATTTTAAGTGGTTTAAATGTTGGTGACCAATTAATTACTACTGGTTTCCAAGATTTAAACGATGGCCAAGTAATTAAATTTTAGTCTCAGATAGCTTGTAAATTAAAGACAATAAAATTTAGTCATATGCACGATACAAATAAAGAATTTAAGCCTTCCAGTTGGAGTATTGATAATAAAACTAGTATATACATAGTTACCATTATCATCACGCTTGCCGGATTGCTTTCCTACATAAAACTTCCCAAAGAACAATTTCCTGAGGTTAAGTTTCCAAGTATTCTAATCACCACTATTTATCCAGGTACATCACCTACGGATATGGAGCAATTGGTTACCAAACAAATTGAAAAACAAATTAAAACCATTGTTGGTGTTAAAAAAGTGAAGAGTAATTCTGTTCAAGATTTCTCGGTTATTAATGTAGAATTTAATACGGATCAAAATGTTGATTTGGCTTTGCAACGTGTTAAAGATGCCGTTGATAAAGCTAAAAATGATTTACCTAAAAACTTACCTGAAGATCCTCAAGTTAGAGATATTGATGTTTCTCAAATGCCTATCATGCAGGTTCACGTAAGTGGTGATTTTCCTTTAGATAAATTAAAAAGATATGCCGAAGACTTACAAAATGAAATTGAAGGCTTAAAAGAGATTACTGAAGCAAAACTGGTAGGAGCATTAGAGCGTGAAATTCAGGTTAATGTTGACATGTATAAAGCACAGGTTGCCAATATCACTTTTATGGATATTGAAAATGCAATCAAATATGAAAACATGACCATTAGTGGCGGCTTGATTGACATGGATGGTTTAAAAAGAGCCATTAGTGTAAAAGGTGAATACAGAGATCCCAATAAAATTGGAGATATTGTTATTCGCGGATCAACAGGTGCAATAGTTTACTTAAAAGATATTGCTGAAATAAAAGATGCTTACGAAGAAAAATCGAGTTATGCGCGCTTAGA
>JBILPP010000069.1:0-7516 GCA_044373765.1 Bacteroidia bacterium | reverse complement strand
CTATACAAAAACGCAATTGGAAATAAGATTATTTTCGAAGAAATCAATCATGATTTTTCACTCACTTTCCGCTACGAATGGAACACCAGTAATGTGTATGGATTTGTTCGCAAATCTTCCATAGAAAACACAGGTAACAAAGATCTCCACATAAACATACTTGATGGAATACAAAACATCATGCCCGATGGTGTTGGCAGCGACTTGCAAAATGCTACAAGTATTTTAGTTGATGCTTATAAACGGAATGAATTAGATGTTGATTCTGGTATGGGCATTTTTGCACTCAGCGCTATTATTGTTGATAAGGCAGAACCAAGTGAAGCACTTAAAGCGAACATCGCTTGGTCGCTTGGATTTGAAAATCCTAAATACTTGTTGTCGTCATTACAAATTAACGACTTTAGAAATGGCCAAGATATCATACAAGAGGAAGATATAAAGGCTGAAAGAGGTTCATACTTCATTAACCAAAAAATCTCTTTATCACCCGGTAATAAAAAAAACTGGCACATAATAGCAGATGTTAATCAAAGCCAAGCCAAAGTTGTTGAGCTCATTCAACAAATTAAAACTAATAAAACCCTTTTGCTGCAGTTAGAAAGCGATATAGAACTTGGTTCAAAAAGGCTTATTGAACTTAATTCTTCTGCCGATGGCATACAGTTATCTAATGATGTTTATAGAGATACACGACATTTTTCTAACACCCTATTCAATATCATGCGGGGTGGGATTTTCGATAATAACTACCAAATTGAAAAAAGGGATTTTATAACGAGTATTGCCACTGCAAACAAAACGGTGTTTGAACACCATAAAAAGTTGTTGGAAAGTTTGCCTGATACCTTCACGGTTTTTGAGTTAGAAAAAATTGCTGATCAGGTAAACGATAAAAATTTTAAACGACTTTGTACTGAATACATGCCGCTAAAATTTAGCAGAAGGCATGGTGATCCGAGCAGACCGTGGAATAAATTTTCTATCAATACAAGAAGTGAGGTTGACCATTCTAAAATCCTAGACTATGAAGGTAACTGGAGAGATATTTTTCAAAATTGGGAGGCGCTAGCAATCTCTTATCCGGCATTTACCCGAAGTATGATTCATAAGTTTTTAAATGCAACAACATTTGAAGGCTATAACCCTTATCGACTGAACAAAAATGGCTTTGACTGGGAGACCGTTGAGGCAGATAACCCTTGGTCATATATTGGCTATTGGGGCGATCATCAAATAATTTATTTGCTTAAATTATTAGAGATTGAAGAGAAGTATTATCCGGGAAAACTAAGCAACCAGTTTAATAACGACTTATTTGTTTATGCCAATGTACCGTATAAAATTAAAAATTATCAAGACATTTTAGCGAACGCTAAAGACACGATTAAATTTGATGAGGAGTTGGATGCTGAAATCAGAAAAAAACGTGAAATACTTGGAGTTGATGCTGCACTTTTGGTTGCTCAAAATGGCAAAATTTATTCGGTAAATTTTATTGAGAAAATATTAGCTACGGTTCTATCTAAACTTTCTAATTTTATTCCAGGTGGCGGTATTTGGATGAATACGCAACGTCCGGAATGGAATGATGCAAATAATGCGCTCGTAGGCAATGGTGTGTCAATGGTAACACTTTATTACCTGAGAAGATTCTTGGTTTTTTTTGAAAAACTAATTGACCAAACAAGCGAAGAACGTATAGAATTATCGAATGAGTTAATCATCTTTTTTAAAAAAGTTCATGCAACTTTTGAAGAGAATATAGATGTGTTGAATGGTGATATTAATGATGAAAAGCGTAAGCAAATATTAGACAGCTTGGGTGAGGCAGGAAGTGATTACCGAGCCCATATCTATAAACAATCTTTTTGGGGCGAAAAAAGAACCATTTCTTACCGAAGACTAAAGGCATTTCTTAAAGTAAGTTTGTTGTTCATCGAACATACCATCAAAGCCAATAAGCGAAAGGATGATATGTATCACGCATACAACTTGATGAATGTAGAAAGCAACGACCAGATTACGATATCAAACCTCAGTGAAATGCTTGAAGGGCAGGTTTCGGTATTATGCTCTGGATATTTAAACCCTCAAGAAAGCTTAAAACTGTTAGACAGCATGAAGAACAGCAAGCTTTTCCGCCACAATCAATACAGTTACTTACTTTATCCAAATAAACAGTTACCCCGTTTTTTGGAGAAGAATAAAATACCTAAAGATGCCATTGTACAATCAGAGCTCATGAAAATGATGCTTGAAGCGGGTGATAAATCAATTGTAGAACAAGATATCAGAGGTGAGTACCGTTTTAACGGTAATTTCAAAAATGCTGCCGACCTAAGTATTGCTTTATCAAAACTAGATGTAGTTAAGTATGGCACAACGATTGAAAAAGAGAGGCAAATATTGCTTAATGTTTTTGAATCTGTATTTGACCATAAATCATTTACGGGTCGTTCAGGTACATTTTACGGCTACGAGGGACTTGGTTCTATCTATTGGCACATGGTTTCTAAACTACAATTAGCAGTACAAGAAGTTTGTTTACAAGCTATAGAAAACGGTGAACAGGCTGAGGTAACTGGCAAACTTTTAGCACACTATTACGAAATAAATGAAGGTGTTGGAGTACATAAATCACCCACGTTGTATGGGGCTTTTCCTACAGATCCATATTCACACACACCAAGTAATAAAGGTGCACAACAACCCGGTATGACTGGTCAGGTAAAAGAAGATATTCTTAGTAGGTTTGGTGAGTTAGGTATCCTAGTTGTTGATGGACGCCTTTATTTTAACCCTTGTTTACTCCGAAAAGATGAGTTTACAACAGAGGAGCGTGTATTCCGCTATGTTACCATTAATAATGAGCATAAAACATGGGTTCCCGTTATTGGTTCGCTTTGTTTTACATTTTGCCAAGTACCTATTATTTATTGCTTATCAACCGAAAGCTATTTGCAAATTGAAAAGAATGACGGCAGTTTGAGCAAACACAATGATCTATACTTAGATAAAGATACAAGTAATCAAATATTTAGTAGAACAGGTGAAATAATTAAAATCACAGTCTTCATTAACGAATCAATCTTAAAGTAAAAGGATGCTCAAGTTTTGTTTACTATATGGTTTACTCATTTATCTAAGTATTACATTAACTTCTTGTGGCTTGCAACAAGCAAAAGATTATAAAGTAAATCAGGTTGGTAACAATAAAATCGCAGCGCAAATTTTAGGCGACACCAATTTACTTGCTATATGCTACGGTGGCTATAGAACTAACACAAGAGATGCTGAACCCAGCATTACACAAATAAAAGAAGATTTGAAAATACTTCGTGCAATGGGTATTAAACTATTACGTACTTACAATACAAAATATCTTGAGGCTAGCAATCTCTTACAAGCAATATCAGAGTTGCAAACAGAGGATTCAACGATGGAAATGTATGTGATGCTTGGTGCTTGGATTGATTGTGAAAATGCATGGACAACAGCTTTACCAAAACATGATAAAGAAAATGAAATTGCGAATAACAACGAAATTAAAAGAGCAGTGGAACTAGCCAATAAATACCCTCAAATTGTGAAAATGATTTCCGTGGGTAATGAGGCTATGGTTAAGTGGGCAATTAGTTATTTCGTAACTCCTAACATTATTTTAAAATGGGTAAATCATCTTCAACAAGTAAAAAAACAAAATGGCCTACCAAAAGATATATGGATTACCTCGTCTGATAATTTCGCATCATGGGGTGGTGGCGATACTACTTATCATGTTGAAGATTTAAACAAACTATATCAAGCAGTAGATTTTGTTTCTATACATACTTATCCTATGCATGATACCCATTATAACCCCGTGTTTTGGAAAGTAAGTGAAGAGGAGAAAACCTTAAGTAATGAAGTAAAAATAGACTCACTCATGAGTCGTTCACTAAATTATGCCAAGGCACAGTATTTAAGTGTTTATCATTACATGAAATCAATAGGAGTAGATAAACCTATTCATATTGGCGAAACCGGTTGGGCATCAAACGATGATGGATTTTACGGAAAAATCGGATCAAAAGCGTGTGATGAATTCAAATCAGCAAAATATTATCATTTGATGAGAGAATGGACAACGAAGGAAAAAATAACTTGTTTTTATTTTGAAGCATTTGATGAAAAATGGAAAGATAAAACAAATCCTAACGGTTCAGAAAATCATTTTGGCTTATTTACGGTTGATGGTAAAGCTAAATATGCCATTTGGGATAAGGTAGATCAGGGTGTTTTTAAGACACTAACAAGAGATGGGAAACCTATCGTTAAAACCCATCAAGGTAAAAAAGAAAAGTTGTTAAAAATGGTTGTATTGCCTTCACATCAAACAAATTATTAAAGTATGAATAAGAAGCAACATCATTTATTCTTTAAAAGCCTTTTATGGGGCTTCATTTGTTGCATTCATATTCAATGTAATAATACTGAAAAAACAAGGATAGAAGTTTATGAAACTTCCGAAAGGGGGAACGCATTAACTTTAGTAAAAGAGTTTAAACCTGCTGAAAAAACACTTACTATCCATATCAACCCTAATCATAAGTTTCAAACAATTATTGGATTTGGAGGCTCTTTTACGGAGGCTTCTGCGTATTTATTAAATAACGTTAGTAACGCAAATAGGAAGAAAATACTAGATGCTTATTTCAGTGAAAAAGGAGCAAATTATTCATTAACCAGAACACACATTGCTTCGTGTGATTTTTCATTAAAAAATTACACGTATGCCAAAGTAGAGAATGATGTAGATTTAAAGTATTTTAACATAGAGGATGACAAAAGTGATTTGATTCCAATGATTTTAGATGCAAAAAAAATATCTAAAGCAGGATTTAAAATTATAGCTTCACCTTGGTCAGCACCACCTTGGATGAAAGACAATAAAAGTTTTGTTGGCGGAAAACTGTTACCTAGCTATCATGATGCGTTTGCCTTGTACTTCGCAAAATATTTATCGGCATACCAAAAAGAAGGAATAAATATTTGGGGAGTAACTGTTATTAATGAGCCGCATGGAAATGGGAATAATTGGGAGAGCACCTTGTTTTCACCAAAAGAAATGACCGATTTTGTTCAATACCATTTAGGTCCAACACTGGAAAAAAAAGGCTTTGATAAGGTAAATATTTTAGGCTACGATCAAAATAGAGGGGGGTTGAAAGAGTGGGTAGATGAAATATACAGAGACGAAAAATCATCAAAATATTTTGCAGGAACAGCTGTGCATTGGTATGAAAGCACCTACGATTATTTTCCGTTAGCGTTGCAATATGCCCATAAAAAAGCGCCAGATAAATATTTAATCGAAACCGAAGGTTGTATAGATTCAGAAGTTCCTAAATGGCGAGATGATGCTTGGTATTGGGCAAAAGAAGCTACAGATTGGGGTTGGGACTGGGCTAACGAAAAAGAAAAATATTTACACCCGAAGTATGCTCCAGTAAATCGATATGCGAAAGATATCATCGGTTGTTTAAACAACCATGTAAATGGTTGGATTGATTGGAATATGGTTTTAAACAAACAAGGTGGACCTAATTGGTTTAAAAATTGGTGTATAGCCCCGGTAATTGTTGATACCGAAAAAGACGAAATTTACTTTACACCACTTTATTACGTAATGGCGCATTTCAGTAAATTTATGCGTCCGGGAGCAGTTAAAATAGGTTGTGAAATTAACCATAAAGAGGTAATGACTACTGCTGTTCAAAATCAGGATGGAAGCATAATTGTGGCATTATTTAATCCAACTGATGAACCATACCAAGTTTCCATCCAACTCAACAACACAACAAAAGTAATTACCATTGATGCTAAAGCATTACAAACAATTATAATAAATAAGTATGTCCAATAACAACATATCACATCAAGTACCATTAGGGCAAAAAATTGCATTTGGACTCGGAATGCTTGCCAATCAAATGTTTCCTGCAGCGTTAGGCATTTTTATGGTTGTACTTGTTGAGAACTTAGGAATGCCATCATGGATGTGGGGCGTATTGTTTTTTGTACCACGAATTGTGGATGCATTTTTTGATCCGATTATGGGATTCATTTCTGATAATACCAAATCCGTTTGGGGAAGGCGCAGACAATATGTGTTTGTTGGCTCCATAATTATGGGTATTGCATTTATTATTATGTGGCAATTGTATAGAGAAGATAGTGTCATGTACAACTTCACTTTTTTCCTCACCTTCTCGCTTATTTTTCACATCGGCCTTTCTATTTTCAGTGTGCCATATGTTGCTATGGGGTATGAGATGAGTGATGATTTTCACGATCGCACCAGCATCATGGCAATCTCTCAATGGATTGGTCAATTTGCTTGGGTAATTGCTCCATGGTTTTGGGTAATCATGTACGATCCAACTTGGTTTCCCAATGCAGATACTGCCACTAGGACATTAGCCATTTGGGTTGGTATAATATTTATGTTATTGGCAATGGTTCCTGCTATATTTATTAAAAGTAAATCAACCAAATTTGATGATTCATTGCAGCCACTTACTTATAAAACAATTGGGGGGAGTTTTAAAGCGATTTTAATAAGTTTTAAAGAGGCGTTTGCTAATAAACCATTTAGGAAATTATGCATAGCAACTTTTTTTATTTTTAATGCGTTTAATACCGTTGCCGGCTTTACTTTTTTTATAGTTGTATATTATTTGTTTAATGGAGATACCGCTGCCGCGGGTATTTGGCCAACTCTTTTCGGATGTGTAGGTGCATTGGCTACCACATTTATAGTTATTCCTGTTGTTGCTTGGATTGCAAAAAAACTAGAGAAAAAAAGAGCCTTTTTGATTTGTCAAGGAATCTCTGTATTGGGATATATTTTATTATGGTTTCTCTTTATTCCAGGTAAGCCTTACCTGTTTTTATTTGCGCTGCCGTTCTTCTCGTTTGGTATAGGTAGTCTATTTACATTAATGATGTCGATGACAGCCGATGTTTGTGATATGGATGAATTGGAATCCGGTAAAAGACGAGAAGGTGTATTTGGAGCCATTTACTGGTGGATGGTAAAGTTTGGTTTTGCAATAGCCGGATTATTAACGGGCGTAATTATGTCGGCTGTTGCTTTTAAAGCCGGAGCACCTGTACAACCAGAAGGAGCTGTTACAGGATTAAGGTTATTTTTCTCAGGTGTACCAATTATGGGAACCTTAATTGCCATGTGGGTGATGTGGAATTATGACCTTACAGAAAAAAAAGCCAATGAAATAAAGAAACAATTAGTTGACCGTAAAGGAAAAGAAATAAATGGGTAATCTAATTAACCGGTAATCTATACAAGTTAGTTAAGAATAGTAACTTGAATACAATTATTCGTATTGATTACATCAAAAAAGTGAAGATGAAATTGTTTCCTTGTTTGATGCGCAGTTCAATTAAAATATACATAGATTATGTTTCATTCCTTTTTTAGATAGACAATGAATGTATGATATTTTGTCTA
>JBILPP010000068.1:0-7521 GCA_044373765.1 Bacteroidia bacterium | reverse complement strand
CAAAATAAAGGTAAATAAAACCATTAGCCAAGATTGTGGCGTACCACATAACCCCAGTGCAATAAAGCCCAATTAACATTAATTTAACATACTAGTAACATTATGGTCTTATTAAAAGAGGTAAGTACTGTTACTTTTGCGCCCAGTTAACATTAACTAAACTTTAAATTAACATTGGCGTGGTAAAATTTTACTTAACATTTTTTCTAATATTTGTTACTTACTTAACTTATGGTCAGACTAATTCACCCAAAAAGCAGTGGTTTGAATCTTTTAGTATCAGGGGATACGCTCAGATAAGGTACAACAGGTTACTGGAAACTAATTCGAAATTAAAAAACGAACAAGGCGACAGAAGTTGGGGCGAAAATGGAGGATTTTTTATCAGACGAATGCGTATTATATTTAGTGGACAGGTTAATGAACGAATTTACTTTTATGTTCAACCTGATTTTGCTAGCAGTGCTTCTTCAACCGGATTACATTTTGGCCAATTACGTGACGCATATTTTGATGTGGGACTAGATGCAAAAAATGAATTCCGATTCAGAATAGGACAAAGTAAGGTTCCATTTGGTTTCGAAAATATGCAATCGAGTCAGAACCGCCTGCCTTTAGATAGGAATGACGCACTTAATAGTGCAGTTTCTAATGAACGAGATTTAGGTGTATTTTTTTATTGGGCACCAGCTGGAGTTCGCAAATTATACAGCAGTTTAATTAATGAAGGGTTAAAAGGTTCGGGAGATTATGGTGTATTTGGTATTGGTGCTTTTAACGGCCAAACGGCAAACAAGCCTGAACAAAACAATGATCCTCACATTGTTGCCCGATTAACCTATCCATTTCAAATTAAGAATCAAATTGTGGAGATGGGTTTACAAGGTTATACAGGTAATTATGTAGTAACAACCGACCAGCTAAGTGCAGGTGTTAAAATAAATAGCAATAAGTCATATTTAGATCAGCGTGTTGCTGCATCATTTATTTTATATCCAAAACCATTTGGTATACAAGCCGAGTATAACATTGGAAAAGGCCCCGAGTTTAACAAAGCAACAGATTCAATAGAGGTTCGTAATTTACATGGAGGGTATATTACTGCCTCATACAAAAAAGATATTGGCCAACAAATAATTATCCCTTTCAGCCGCTATCACTACTACCACGGTGGTAAAAAACATGAGTTAGATGCGCGCAGCTACCATGTAAGTGAGTTCGAAATAGGAGTGGAGTGGCAGCCCAATAAGAACTTTGAAATAGTGGCGATGTACACCATTTCCGAGAGAAGATTTGAAGATTTTAAATTACAGAATAATTTCCAAACGGGTAATTTATTACGCTTGCAAGCGCAGTTAAACTTTTAATTAAGCTTTACTAAAAGGATAAATAATGCGACCAAATGGTCGCATTATTTATTTAATGTTTGTCCAAACATTGGTAATATCATCATCATCTTCAATCAAATCTAATAGTAAATGAACCTCATGCTCATGCTCTTCGTTTAACTCAACGGTAGTTGTAGGTATACGTTGTAGTTCAGCATTGGTAATTTCATATTTACGATCCTCTAGTGCTTTTTGCATCGAACCAAATTCTGTAAATGGAACCGAAATAGCAATGTGGCCTTCACCGTCATCTTCCATTTCTTCCATGCCATAATCAATAAGTTCAAGCTCCAACTCCTCTAGGTTTATATTATTATTTGAAATGCGGAAAATGCCTTTACGTTCAAACATAAAATCAAGCGATCCACTAACCATTAATTGACCACCTTTTTTATTAAAATAGCTTCTTAAGTTAGCCACTGTACGTGTAGGATTATCAGTTGCAGTTTCTATTACCATCACCACACCATGCGGACCTTTTCCTTCGTAAACTACCTCTTCAAAATCTTTATCTTGTTTAGTTGTTGCTCTTGAAATAGCCGCATCAATATTTACTTTAGGCATATTTACAGCCTTCGCGTTTGCTATCACAGCACGTAAACGAGAGTTGCCATCTGGATCACCTCCACCTGATTTAACAGCAATTGCAATCTCTTTTCCTATTTTAGTAAATGTTCGGCTCATTTTATTATAACGAGCGAACATTTTATGTTTACGTTTCTCAAATACGCGTCCCATGCTGTTTATTAATTTAAATAATTGAGTTGCAATTTTCGGCAAATTAAACCTAATGCGCAAGTGTTTAAAAATCCCACCTGCGTTCGTTGAAATTCCACCTTATTGTACCGTTAACTATTAATGCTTCTGTTTTAAATAGATTTAATTCACTACTTGTTTTGCGGTATGCAATTTGTAAATCTATAAATAAGTTGTGTTTTACCATGTAACTTATTAATAAATCGGATATTAACAAAGTTGTTTTTACACCTTGAGCAATTTCGTTTCCGTATTCTTTTGGAAGTGATTTGGCATTATAAGGCAGTGCAATGTTTTTTCCCCAATTACTTCCGTTGGTATCGTTGCCATATGTAGCAAAAATAAATGTGCCTTTTAGGCTAATTCTTTTTGCGGGTTGATATCGCAAAATAGCCACATGCTCAATAAAATTTGCGCCTAATGGATGTGCCATGTTTTGGTTGTAATTTACATAAGCATTAAGTGCATTAAACGAAGTGTACATGTATGGTCGGGCTATATTTATCTCATATTGTGCATCTAAGTTTTTTGCGCCTAATACATCAATGTATTTTAAACCAACCTGGGTGGCCCACTTGTTTCCAAACCAACCATTACGTGCAAGCATATCTTTAATTCTAAATTCACTAATTACTCCCTGCCCGTATAATTGAAAATGGCGTGCAAAGTTGTATTTAAAGTCTGCACCTAAAATAACTTTATCTGGGCTGTTCAATCCGTTTTCAATTGGTTTGAAAAATATAATGGGGTTTAAATATTCTAAATCATAACCTTTATTGCTGTAGCCGCTGTCGCGCTGAAATGAAACGGTTTGAAATAAGCCGAAATTAAAATTCTTACTTAAGTTAACATTTGCGTATGTGGTTGCATAATAGTGTCGTTTTGGGAGATTACGCTGGTTAGCTGGGTTCCAATCGTACACCTGCCCCCAAATATTAGAATAGTTAATGCGCCAAAAACGTGTGTTTGCACGCACAAAAAAATGGTCTCTGCTAAAATCACTTAAGTAAAAAGTACGGAATCCATTACCTAAGAAATTACGGCCATGTCCCATTTGTATATCAATAAATTTATTGGGCTGATATACGATATAACCACTTGCAGTATTGTGGTTAATGGTTAAAATGTTGGTGTCTGAATATGCTTTTAAGAATGACGCTCCCGGTACAACATAATTTTTGATGTAATATTCTTTTGTCCAACTATTAAGTGCGATAATTTCGTTACTGAATGTAGTATAAAAACCCAGCGATTTGCCAATATTTCCTCGCAATTCTACACCTCTGTTGTTTATTCTAATGATATGATCCAATTTGGTGTCATATCCGCCTTGTAGGTTGGTAACTGGGTTTATTATTAAGCTAAAGTCTGGGTGTTTAATGCCGAAAAATGCTGATTTGTATTTAAACACACCAAATAGTTTAGTTTTACTTAATCCTGATTCAGAATGAGTAAACTCGAAATTATCGCTCTGTAAATAGTCAAGATTAAAGTAGTCAACCTTACTTAGTTTGGCACCCGAAATATTAAAACTATCAATGTACGTGGCTATGCGGTTACGTTGGAATGCTTTGGCTGTTGTGTTAAATTCTTGAGGTAATGCTAATCTGCCTGATTTTATTTCAAACCTATCCAGTATATGTTGCGAATAAGCATTTAAGGGAATGTAAGTGCCTTGTGCAATTGCCTGTATAAACGTAAAACAGAATATGATTAATGGATATAAATGTTTCATTAAATACTAAATTAAAAATTACAATCTCTAGTGTTCATGTTCCACCTAATACCTAGTCCAACATTAAACATCTCTGATTTAAAAACATCTAACTCACTGGTCTGGTTCCTGTAAGAAATTTGTAATTCGGCAAATAAATTATGCTTCAGCATATAACTAAAAGTAGGTGCTATAATTAGTAAGTTTGTTTTTACACCTTGACCAATATAATTTCCAAATTCTCTTATCCTAGAGTCGTAACTTAAAGATATATTCCTCCCCCAATTACTTCCATTCGTGTCATTACCATAATGACTAAAGCTAAATAAAGTGTTGATAAAGAGCTTTTCGGTGGGTTGATATTTCACAATAACCAAACCTTCTCTAAAATTAGCCCCTAATGGATGAGCCATACTTTGGTTGTAATTTACATAAGCATTTTTTGGGTTAAATGACGTATACGAATAAGGCCTTGCTTGGTTATATTCAAGTTGTAAATCCAAATTTGATACGTTAAATAAATCAATACATTTTAATCCAATTTGGTAAGCTTCTTTATTTCCCCACCAACCTACAGTTGTTAAACGTTTATTAATGCTCATCTCTGATAAAACAAACTGCCCATATAATTGATAGCGTTTGGCAAAGTTGTATTTAAAATCAAGGCCAAGTATGTTTTTGTCAGGGCTATTTAAGGTATTATCTACCGCATTATAGAACATCACGGGGTTTAAATATTGTAAATCATAGCCACGGCTTTCGTGACCAGAATCACGTTGAAAAACGGTGGTTTCAAATAACCCAATATTAAGCTTTTTGGTGATGTTAATACTCGCATGTGTTGTTGCGTAATAATGGCGTTTAATAATGCTAGACCTGGTTACAAATGGAGTGTAATCGTATAGATAACCATAAATATTGGTGTAATTGATTTTCCAAATACGGGTATTTACGCGTAAAAATAAATTATTGGTTGAGAAGTCTGAACGCATTAATGAGCGGTAACCATTACCGATAAAATTCTTCCCATGCCCGAATTGCATATCAACATATTTACCTGCTTGATAAGCCACATAACCAGATGCATTCCAATAACTAAACAAGTACTTGTCATTTGGTTTATACGTATTGGTATTAATAAAATTCTGACCAGCAAGTACATTGTATTGTTTGTAGTACTCTAGATTCCATCCGTTTAAACTTTGTATTTCTTCAGCAGTTTCAGTAAAAAAGCTAAAGTTTTTACCAATTCTTCCTCTAATATTTATTCCCCTGTTTACAAAATAGGGTAATCTATCATTTCGTTTGGTGTCATATTCGCCTCTTAGATAAATAACAGGATTCACGATCAATTCAAAATCGGGGATAAGTACAGAATACATTGCTGCTTTATACTTATACAAACCCGTATTTTTAAAGTTTTTTTTCGATTGGCTTTTGGGGTCTAGGCTAAATTCGAAGTTATCATTTTTTAGATACTGAAGGTTAAACCTATCTTGCACACTCAAATTACTGCTATCGTAATTGTTGGCATAATCTGCAATTTTGCTTCTAGCGTATGCTTTTGCTGTGGTATTAAATTGTTTAGGGGCAGCAAGTACTCCAGATTTAATTTCAAGCCTATCAATAAAGTGCATCCCATAAGAGCCTAAAGGTACGTATGCACCTTGGCCGGAGGAGTGATTGACCAATAAAATAAAGAGAATACAAGTTAATAAATATCTCATAAGGCAAATATGCATTTTTTATTTTAATGCATTAGTGAATAAGAATTGAGTTAAAATAATTTATTTAGCAGCAATGAACGAGCAAGAAGTTAAAATCCGTATTAAAGAATTAACCGATTTAATTAATCAGCACAACTATAATTATTATACACTGTCGCAACCAACAGTTAGCGACTTCGATTTTGACATGATGCTTAAGGAGTTGGAGGAGCTTGAAAGGCAATATCCTGACTTGGCAAATCCCAATTCTCCTACGCAAAAAGTTGGCGGTCAAATCACCAAAAATTTTATACAAGTAAAACACAAGTACCCCATGCTTAGCCTCGGTAATACCTACAGCGAGGAAGAGTTAAGGGAGTTTGATGAGCGGGTAAGAAAAAGTATTGGGGATGATTTTGAATATGTAGTAGAATTAAAGTTTGATGGCTTAGCCATTAGCATTACATACGAAAAGGGTAAATTAGTTAGGGCTGTTACCAGAGGAGACGGTGTTCAGGGAGATGATGTTACAGCCAATGTAAAAACCATAAAAAGCATTCCTATTCAATTACCTGATGGCGATTACCCAGATACTTTTGATATACGAGGTGAAATTTTTATGCACCGTAAAACTTTTGAAAAGTTAAACAATGAGTATAGAAAAGAGCTCGAAGAAAAGGGATATGACGAGGATGAGATTAAAGAAAAATTGTATAAAAACCCACGCAACTTTGCATCAGGAACTTTAAAAATGCAAGATAGCGCTGAGGTGGCTAAACGTCCTTTAGATTGTTTCTCATATTTTATTTATGCAGATAACCAAGTTACGCAAACCCATTTTGAAAGTTTGGAAAAGGCCAAGCAATGGGGGTTTCAGGTAAGTGATCAATTCCGTTTATGCAAAAACATAACTGAAGTAATGGCGTTTATTCACCACTTCGATAAACAACGCGAACATTTAAGTTATGAAATTGATGGAGTGGTAATTAAGGTAAATAGCTATGCCCAACAACGTGAGTTGGGTTTTACTGCCAAGAATCCGCGTTGGGCAATCTCTTATAAATACAAAGCACAAAGTGCATTAACGCAATTGTTAAAAGTTACTTATCAAGTTGGCCGCACCGGAGCTATAACTCCTGTGGCTAATTTAAAACCTGTACAATTGGCTGGCACTACTGTTAAACGAGCAAGTCTTTACAATGCCGATGAAATTGAGCGTTTGGATTTGTACGAAAACGATTGGGTTTTTGTAGAAAAAGGAGGAGAGATAATACCTAAAGTTACCGCAGTAGATGTTTCTAAAAGAGGCTTGTTCTCCGAAAAAATAAAATACACCGATGTATGTCCTGAATGCGGAACTACATTGGTAAGGCGAGAAGGTGAAGTAGTTCATTATTGTCCAAATGAAAGTGGATGTGCACCCCAATTAATTGGAAAAATAGAGCACTTTATTGGCAGAAAAGCCATGAATATTGATAGCTTGGGTAGCGAAACAATTTCAGGGTTGTATCAAAAAGGCATGATAAATAACTACGCTGATTTGTATTGTTTAACTTATGAAAATCTCATTGGTTTAGAGTTGGAAACCTACAACGAGAAAAAAGACCAGTTGACCAAGCGTTCTTTACAAGAAAAATCTGTTGTTAATATCCTGCATGGTATTGAGGCATCTAAACAAGTGCCTTTTGAAAGGGTGCTTTTTGCATTAGGTATAAGAATGGTGGGTGAAACTGTTGCAAAAAAATTAGCTCGACACTTTTTAACACTCGAAAAACTAGCAATTGCCTCCAAGGAAGAAATTGCAACTATCTATGAAATTGGCGATAAAATAGCAGATCAAGTGGTTAAGTTTTTTGCCGACCAACAAAATATTGAGGTCATTAAAAAGTTAAAAACAGCATCTATTAAATTGGAAATTGAAGATGAGTTGGGGGTAGAACGAAGTAATATTCTTGAA
>JBILPP010000067.1:0-7582 GCA_044373765.1 Bacteroidia bacterium | reverse complement strand
AGAGGCTTTTTGATAGCATATTGGTACATTATTATAATAACATCCCTAAAGACCAGCAAGCACCTTATTTTGCTGAAGTGATTTTAAAATATGGTACATCGCCTCGTGAAGCAATAAAAGCCTACACTGATTATGTGTTTGATAACAGCATATTTGCCAATACAGAAATGACCAGAGGTTTTATCAAAAATCCTAGATTAGGAATGTTAAAAAATGACATCGCATTCAAGCATTTTGATGCATTTAGAAAACATTACAATACTGCATTTAAAGCTAAAGTAGATTTATTTAATGAAACAATTTTAGCTCATGGTCGTATCTATATTAAAGGTTTAATGGAAATGAACCCAAGTAAAGAGTTTTATCCTGATGCAAATTCATCATTACGTTTAACCTACGGAAGTATAAAGGCATATGGTAAATATCCTTTATTTACAGATTTGGATGGTGTAATAGAAAAGAATAAGAAATATGCTGGAAACAACGAATTTGCTATACCAGACAGATTGAAAGAGTTACACCAAAAGAAAGATTATGGAAGATATGCCATGAAAAACGGCAAATTACCTGTGGCTTTTTTAAGTGATAATGATATTACTGGAGGTAACAGTGGTAGCCCTGTAATTGATGGCGAAGGCCGAATTATAGGATTAGCATTTGATGGAAATTGGGAAGCAATGAGTGGTAATATCCATTTTGACCCTAAAAACAAACGGACCATTAGCGTGGATATTCGTTATGTATTGTGGTTAGTTGAAAAATATGGCCAAGCACCAAACATTGTTAATGAAATGACTATTGTACAATAAAAATAAGTTCTAATAAAAAAGGCTGCCTTAAGAATTTTCTTAGGGCAGCCTTTTTTATTATATTAATTGGTAAACTACTTGCTTTTTTTGTTTTTAATATGAAACTGAACTAAGTCGTTAAGGGGAGATTGGATTATTTTTCCAACGCGCATATCGTAGCTATTGGCTACTTCAACCAAAATATCACTAAATACGTATCCTACAGAACCAACACAGTTAAAGGTGTAAAGTTTATAGTTAGGATATTTACTAACTAAATTCTTGAAAAAATCCCGGAATGAGTCACGCACTTTATTCCTTATGTAAGGATGGTCAACATACTCATCTGCGAATTTGCAGAAGCTTGCCAAGTATCTATTTGGAAACTTAGTGGTGTATAATGTGTGGTAAATTTGCTCGTTATTTTCAATCTGAAAACGCTCTTTAAAACGTTCTTGTAATTCTGGCTCCAAACGATTACGCATATAATCGCGCAATATTTTTCTACCAATATAACTTCCACTACCTTCATCACCAAGCAAATACCCCAACGAATCGATATTCTCTACACAATCGATTCCATTATAAATACACGTATTAGCTCCTGTACCTAAAATCGCAGCAAATCCTTTTTCATTACCAAGTAATGAGCGTGCACTTCCCAATAAATCATGACCAACAATTATCTTAGCATGAGGAAAAACTTTGCTTAATGCGTCTTCTACAATTTTGACCTTTGATTGCGTAGAGCAACCAGCGCCATAAAAATGCAATTCATCAACCAAATCTGCATCAAGATATTTTACTAAGTTTTCACTTAGCGAATAACAAATACCTTCGGTATCTATAAAATATGGATTGTACCCAACGGTATGATAACTGGTTACTGAATTATTTTCAGGATTAATCAAGGCCCAATCGGTTTTAGTTGAACCACTATCGGCTATTAATATCATAACTTATTATTGTTGTAACTCTACTATTCAGATAACTTAAAGGGGAGCAATATATAGATATATTTTTTAATTGTATGAAGTAAACACGAGCTTAAAATAATGACCTCTACTAACTATCTAAAACCTCTCATTTGAGATAAACCTTTATTAATGTAAATATCTTTAAATGATACTACTGATAATAATCGGCTAGGTAATAAATACCTTGATTATTGAGTTGTCGTTTTTAAATTTAATAAACTAACTCAACATTCTTACCGTAGCAAATTTCACTAAGCTCAGGTACACGATTAATAATTTCAAACTTTAATAACCTAGCCAAAATATCATTCCATTGTTTTTCATTCATCTGCTGATGGCATGCATATTCCAAATCTTTAAACCACAACTTGGCATCATTTTCTCTGATGCCATATCTTGCCGCTATCATAGCGGGTGCCTTACTATTATTTGTCATTACCAAACAACTTAAATTTACAATACTCAATACTTCGTTTAACACTTGCTCATGCTGAACAAGAAAATGATCAGTGGCAGTTACCACAAAACACGGCCAAGGTGTACTACACTCCCCTATCATTTTAAACTCGCCATTATCAACATAGGGTTTGGTGGTATACTTCTCCCACATAAATAACTGTGAAGTGTTTTCTGCTAGTGCTTTTCTCGCACCATCTAAATTCCCTACTACTTCAAAATCGGTATCATTATTTATGTTTAAGTTATTATCAATTGCGTTAACGAATGCCATTAGATGTGAACCTGATTTGTACCTACTAATTGCATATTTATGCCCTTGCATTTGGGATATGCCATTGATATTTGATTTAGCATTTACAAAAATACCCCAACGTAAGGGCGAGTTAACATAAAACTGAACAATTTTGCTTGGGTTTCCTTGCATAATATCGCTGACCACACCCTCTGTTAATGCAATTGCCATATCAAGCTCATTGTTACGCAATGCTTTACACATAGCACCTGTACCACCGGGAACGTCAACCCAATCAATATGAATACCTTTTGAGGAAAACATTCCTGATTCAATGGCTAAATGCCAAGCTAAATTAAAGTGTTCGGGAACACCTCCTACTCTTACGGTTAACATATTGAAAATTTAACATTCAAGTGCACAAAAGGATTGCCAAAACAAAAAGATTTTTATCATTAAACAAAGAAGCTCCTTTGAATGAACAAAGGAGCTTTTCTTAATAATTTATTCCCACTCTATAGTTGCGGGTGGCTTAGAACTGATATCATATACAACACGATTAATCCCCTTCACTCTATTAATTATTTTATTAGAAACATCGGCCAAAAACTGGTAAGGTAAATGACTCCAATCAGCTGTCATTCCATCTACACTAGTAACAGCGCGTAAACAAATCACATGTTGATAGGTGCGTTCATCCCCCATTACACCTACACTTTGTACAGGCAAGAATATAGCTCCTGCTTGCCATACTTGGTCATATAAGCCTTGCACCTTTAATTCGTTTATGAATATGGCATCAGCTTCTTGTAAGATGTCTATCTTTTCTTGAGTTATTTCTCCTAAAATGCGAATTGCAAGTCCGGGGCCTGGGAAAGGATGACGACCTAGGATAACGTTACTAATACCCAAAGCCGCGCCTACTAATCTTACCTCATCTTTAAACAACATACGTAACGGCTCTACAATTTTAAGTTTCATTTTTTCGGGTAATCCACCCACATTGTGATGAGACTTTATTGTTGCAGAAGGACCTTTAACACTAACCGATTCGATAACATCAGGATAAATAGTGCCTTGAGCCAACCATTTTACGTCTTGTATTTTGTGAGCTTCTTCATCAAAAACCTCAATAAAAACACGACCAATGGCTTTTCGCTTTGCTTCAGGGTCTGTGACTCCTTTTAATTGACTGAGGAACTTTTCACGTGCATCAACTCCAATTACATTTAACCCCATTCCTTTATATGCTTCTAACACTTGGTTAAATTCATCTTTACGCAACAAACCATTATCAATAAAAATACCTGTTAATTTTTTACCAATGGCTTGATGTAATAATATGGCAGCTACTGATGAATCTACCCCACCCGATAACCCAAGTATTACTTTATCATCGCCCAATTTACTTTTTAGTTCGGCTGTGGTGCTTTCAATAAAATGAGTTGGGGTCCAATTTTGACTCAAACCGGCAACATCTTTTACAAAATTCTCAAGCAACGTTTTACCATCAATACTATGTGTAACTTCTGGATGAAATTGAATTGCGTAAGTTGGTTCTCCTTCTATTTTGAATGCAGCTACTTTTACATCTTGGGTACTGGCTATAACTTTAAAGTTCTGGGGAATTTCTGTGATGGTATCACCATGACTCATCCAAACTTGCGAACCTATATTAATGCCTTTAAACAATTTATCATCATTTACCTCACTTATATGTGCCCTACCATACTCACGAATTTTTGATGGTGTAACTTTACCACCATTACTTTGTGCTAAATATTGAGCTCCATAACAAACACCTAACAAAGGATATTTACCACGAATTTCACTTAAATCAACAGCAGGCAAAAGTCCATCGTTAACAGAATATGGGCTCCCAGATAAAATTACGGCCTTTACCCCCTCATCAAATTGAGGCATGTGAGTACAAGGATAAATTTCGGAGTAAACATTTAATTCGCGTAATCTGCGGGCGATTAATTGGGTATATTGAGAACCAAAATCAATGATAAAAACTTTTTCTTCCATATGTGGGGCACGAAAATAAGGAATTGTACGAGGTTATAAAATAAACCCAGATTATTCTTTTGAAAATGCAAAAAATGTCCTAAATTAATTAACAGTTAAAAACATCAACCAAACGGAGCAGATCCGGATTGAGGTGTTTGACTTTAATTATGGCTTCATTAAATGGAGTTAAAACAACCATATTATTGCGCAACCCAGCCATTTTATTGGTTTCCCCATGTAGTAAAGCTTCTACTGCTGCATTACCCAAACGAGATGCCAAAACCCTATCGTATGCTGATGGAGAACCACCACGTTGAATATGGCCAAGTATGGTAACACGTGCTTCAAAGTCTGGTTTTAGTGTTTTTAAATGTTCTACAATTTGAATAGCACCTCCGTGTTCTTCACCTTCGGCCACTACAACAATTGTAAATGCTTTCTTACTTCTATTCTCACCAGTAAATAGGTCAATCATTTTATGCCAATCCTCTGCAGATTCAGGAATTAAAATGCTTTCTGCACCTCCAGCTATTCCTGCTGCCAATGCAATATATCCCGTATTGCGCCCCATCACCTCTATAAAAAAAACCCTATCATGAGAATCAGCAGTGTCTCTAATCTTATCAATAGCCTCTACAGCGGTGTTTACTGCGGTATCAAAACCAATGGTAAAATCTGTTCCATATAAGTCGTTATCTATTGTACCTGGTGCACCAATGCAAGGAATTCCATATTCTTCAAACAAGGTTTTGGCCCCGGTAAACGAACCATTACCACCAATACATATTAATCCCTCAACTCCATGCGCTATGATATTCTCATGTGCTTTTTTACGCCCCTCGGCAGTCATAAACTCCTTGCTTCTGGCAGTTTTTAATATTGTTCCACCTCTTTGCACAATATTACTTACCGAGCGAGAATTTAAATCTATGAACTCATTATTAATCATGCCAGAGAATCCGCGTTCGATTCCCACCACTTCTACCCCATTAAACATTGCAGTACGAACAGCCGCTCTTATACAGGCATTCATTCCGGGAGAGTCGCCTCCTGATGTGAAAATCGCAATTTTTTTCATGGCGTGAATATAAATCCAAATTCAATATAAAAATATTGAATCGCATAAGCGAATGTAAAATTTCAAACAATAATTGTTTTATCTAACATTCGCTAAAGCGGGATTAACTCCAACTAAACCAATTGGTACTATTTTACGATATAGGAATTTGGAAAGTTGGAGAAAAATAAAAGCCGCTCCGAAATTATCGGAGCGGCTTTTATTAAAATTAATTTTATAATTATTTTTGAACTAAACCATCAAAGCTCATAACAGCAGTTGAGTTAGTTGCACCAGTAGTTTCTGTAATTTTTAACAAGCCCAATTTACCTTCTTTTGTTTTGAACAAAATTAGATCATTAACAGCAATTTGGTTAATGGCTTTACCAAAAGTTTTTCCATCTGCTAGCAATGATAAATCTTTATCAGATCCACTTGCTTCAATAGTAGCATAATTAACACCAGTAACCTTAGTTAAACCAGTAATACGTGAATTATCAGCCGAAGTCCAGAATGTAGATAAGCCAGTATAAACTGAATGCATAACTGCATCATCTAAGCTAGATAATGAGAATTTGTTTGTGTTTCCGTAGTAGAACGCTAAATCTATCGTACTTTTAAGTGCTGCATTACTTGTTGCTGTTGCTTCACCTAATGTATATGTAACGAAACTGCCTAAAGCAATAAATTGTTGTGTTTCAGCACCAGCGCCTTGACCGTATAACGAAACCGGAGTTTGAGTAGACTCAATTAAACCGATAGCTCTAACGGTAGCAGTGAACGTTTTAGTTTGAACAGTTCCTTTTTCACCTGTTAGTGTGATGGTATAAGTGTTGATTCCAACTTCACCAGATTCGAAAGTATCTTTTAAAACGTAAATGAAATCAGTACCGCTTAATTTGGTGTTTTCAAAAATAGTGATGATGCCTGATTGACCTGTAATGGCTTTTGAGATTTTAATAGATTTTAGGCTGTTATCTGAATTACCTTTTGCATTTAAAGTAATGCTTAATGTATCAGAAACAAAATAGGTTCCTGAGGTTGTTGCAGGAATCATGGTTAATTCTACATCTTTTACATCCTCGGAAGTACAAGATGTTAGCACGAACGAAGATGCTACAAGTAGCATCATGATGGTTTTGATTGCTTTTTTCATATTAGTTTAATTAAAGTTGTTGCAAAAATAGTTTTTGTGCTGATATTCTAGCTAATTTTTAGTTTTCGTTATCGAATTCTGTTCTTTCATGGTTTTCATGATTGAATTCATCGAAGTTGTACTCTGGCATTAATTCTGTTTTAACGTGGTTTACAGTTTCATTAAGTGCTTCCATAAACTTATTAAAATCTTCTTTGTACAAGAAAATTTTGTGTTTTACAAAACTCCCATCATCAAAGCGTTTTTTGCTTTCAGTTATGGTAATGAAATAGTCGTTACCTTTTGTTGATTTGACATCAAAGAAATAAGTTCTTTTTCCTGCCCTGATTTTCTTTGAGAAAATCTCTTGTTGATCGCCTTTTCTAAAATCCTCCATTGGTAATACAGTTTTCGTATTTTGATTGTATTTCTAAATTAAATGTTGGGCCAAAATAAACGATGGTTGGTAGATTTCAAAATTATTTATCAACAACCATTAAAACCTTTTATGATCAATTGATTACAACTTGTTGCTTTTAGGCAATTTCTTCTAGTAATTGGCTTTGGTATAAGTCTGTATAACTTCCGTTTAGTAACAACAACGCATCATGCGTACCTTGTTCAATAATTTCACCTTGATTTAATACAATGATGTGATCTGCATCTTTAACTGTAGAAACCCTGTGGCTGATAATTATTGCTGTTTTGTAGCGCATAAGTTGTTTAAGGTTGCCTAATATCTCCGATTCTGTTTTGGTATCAACTGCCGATAAGCAATCGTCAAATATTAACAATTCAGGATTTTTAATAAGTGCCCTAGCGATAGAAACCCTTTGTTTTTGTCCTCCGGAAAGTGTTACACCACGTTCTCCAATCATGGTATTCATGCCTTCAGGAAATTCTTGGATGCTAGAAAGTAAG
>JBILPP010000066.1:0-7606 GCA_044373765.1 Bacteroidia bacterium | reverse complement strand
CATAATATGTAGTAGTGCTCGATATACTTGGTGTAGTAAATGATGTACCTGTACCTAATGATGTGCCGCCTGTTAAAGCTGCATACCAATTTAATGTGCCTGCACTTGCTGCTGCTCCTAATGTTACTGTGCCTGTTCCGCAAACAGAACCTGGTGTGGTTCCACTAACTGTTGGAATAGCATTAACTGTTGCAACTATTGCACTTCTACTTGCTGTGGTACAACCACTGGCTGTAGCATCAACATAATAAGTGGTCGTACTCGATATACTTGGTGTGGTAAATGAAGTGCCGCTACCTAGTGATGTGCCGCCTGTTAAAGCTGCATACCAATTTAATGTGCCTGCACTTGCTGTTGCTCCTAATGTTGCTGTTCCTGTTCCGCATACTGAACCTGGTGTAGTTCCTGAAACAGTTGGTATAGTATTTATTGTCATTACCACAGCATTACTGGTTGCTGTTGGGGTTGATAAACAACTGGCATTTGAAGTTAGTACTACATAAATACTGTCATTACTGGTAAGCGTATTTGATGCAAAACTATTGCTATTGGTACCGATATTAACTCCTTTGTTTTTCCATTGATAAATTGGTGTTGCTCCACCATTTGTAGGTGTTGCTGTAAATGTAACATTTACACCCACGCATGCCGTGTTACCCGGAGATGCACTAACTGAAACCGATGGTGATATTGTTGAATTGATTAGTAAAATTCCAATGCTATTGCTTTGTGCATTTACCAAACAAGGTGATGCATTAGATGTCATCACTACACGAACCGTATCGTTAGCTATGGGTGTATTTAAAATGTAGGTGGCTGAATTGGTGCCTACATTTACACCATTTAATTTCCACTGATAAGTTGGCGATGTACCACCATTGGTTGGTGTTGCAGTAAATGTAATGGGATTGCTACCACATACTGAAGTGGTAGATGCACTAACACTAACCGAAGCAGTAATAGTTGCATTCACTGTTGCAACCACTGCACTTCTTGTTGCGGTGGCACAACCATTAGCCGTTGCATCTACATAATATGTGGTTGTGCTCGATATACTTGGTGTAATAAATGAGGTGCCTGAACCTAATGAGGTGCCGCCTGTTAAAGCTGCATACCAATTTAATGTGCCTGCACTTGCTGTTGCGCCTAAAGTTACTGTTCCTGTTCCGCAAACTGAACCCGGTGTGGTTCCACTAACTGTTGGAACAGCATTAACTGTTGCAACTACTGCACTTCTTGTAGCGGTGTTACAACCGTTAGCCGTTGCATCTACATAATATGTAGTAGTGCTCGATATACCTGGTGTGATAAATGTTGTGCCTGAACCTAATGATGTGCCGCCTGTTGCTGCTGCATACCAATTTAATGTGCCTGCACTTGCTGTTGCGCTTAATGTTACTGTGCCTGTAGCACATCTAGCAGCAGGTGTAGTTCCGCTAACCGTTGGAACCGCATTAACTGTTGCCACTACTGCACTTCTACTTGCTGTGGTACAACCACTGGCAGTTGCATCTACATAATATGTGGTGGTGCTCGATATACTTGGTGTAACAAATGAAGTTCCCGTACCTAATGATGTGCCGCCTGTTAATGCTGCATACCAATTTAATGTGCCTGCACTTGCTGTTGCTCCTAATGTTACTGTGCCTGTTCCGCATACTGAACCTGGCGTGGTTGTTAATACATTGGGTGATGTATTATCAAATCCAATTACAATGGTATCTATTAATGAAGTGTTTGCAGTATCTGTAACTGTACAATAATAAGTTCCAGCAGTTAAGCCAGTTGCCGTTGATCCTGTTCCTCCAGATGGAGCCCAACTATAACGATAAGGAGGAACTCCATCAACGCCCTGTACAGTTGCTGAGCCGTTGGATAAAGAAGAACACGTTGCATTGGTGATAGAAACGGTATTTGCAGATAATGGGCCACCATTACTTAAAGTAGGCTCTGTTGTTACTACATTGTTGTTACCTGTGTAGGTACATCTACCTAAAACAGCTCCTGTTGATGGATCAGTAAATTCTAAAGTATATACACCTGCAGGTGGAAGATTTATATTATAAAAACAGAATTTTATTAAGTAGTTAGAACCAGAGACCGTTGATGGAGAAGCAGGTCCCACCTGTGCTGCAGTTAATGAGCCATTAATCCAAACTCTGGTAATTGCAGGAATAATACTTGGCAAAGTTGCCCACCTGAAAATAATATCGCCTGTTTTGGAAGCTGTTGGGACTGTAGCATATGTTGTGAACTGAAAACCAGGAGCCATGGCATTAGCTCCAACTCCTGCGCATTGCGAAGCTTGTCCATTTCCGTTATTTCTTGAATCAACTGTTGGACAAGAATGCACATAAAGCTGTGTGGTATACTGAGCTGTAGGACTTGACAGAGAACCATCTCGAACTGAAACATTAAAATTACGTATACCACTTGAAGGTGTTGTAGCACTATTTTGGTAACGCATGGCATCTATAAACGCTTCAGCTTGAGCTAAGGTAACCGTTCCACCTCCACTTTTTGCAAATGACAATGTAGATACCCCACTGGCAACAGTAGCTGTAACAGCATAAGTTAAGCCACCAACAGTTAAATTCGAAATTGATGCATTATTTGCAAAATTTAAAGGAATGGTTCCTCCAGCAGTTGCTCCATTAAAAACAATAAGTTCGGATGCCCCGTTAAGAAGCATTGCGGAGGTAAAACTAACTTTTACTTCATCCAAAGTTGTACCAGTAGATGTAATGTTTGTAGCCCCATCAGAAAAACGCACACTTGTGTTACCAGAGAATACGCTTGAGTTGTTTATACCTGAAGTATTTGTGTTTAGATCTAAATTAGGTGCAGAGGTCATTACAGCCGTTGTAAATGCAGGACCAGTTGAAAAATCTAAAAAGAAATATGCCGCTCCACCTGCCTCTGCTCCAACAGATATGGTGAAGGTATTCATTGAAGCGTAAGTAACCCTTACTCGGTTTTTTTCATCGTTTGGATCTGTAGTGTTAGCCCATAAGCCAGATCTAAATTTCGTTAAACTAAGGGTGTTATTATAAGTTGCTGCAAGATTTGTTGGATTTCCAATTTCATAAGTGATAAATCCACCAAATTCGTTGAACTGATTTGATCCACTGGTTTGGCCGTTACCATCAATATCATAAGTATTGATTCTAACATTTTGAAGTGTAACTGCGGTTCCGGTGTTAGTAGTATTGTTATATGTCCCACCTAAAATAAATTCAAATCTAAATTGAGCACTACCGCCCCCCGTACCAAAGCTAAACTGAGGAGAGAACCATTGGGCTTGGTTATTTGTAAATCCAGTTCCAGTGCCTGTTTGATCAAAGGCAGTGAACGTGCCAACATTATTTAATGCTGCCGTAGTTACAATTGCATCAATTGATTGTGTTCCAATTGTAATTACATTTTGGTAAAGAACCTTATTATTTACAGCTGTACCTGTACCAACTTTATTGGTTATTGTAACACCTGTACCTCCGAAGTTAACTGGCTGATAATTGGCATTAAGTGTTTGGGAAAATCCACGTGTTACACTTAACAATAATAAAATCAGAAATGTAAATCTACTTAGTCTAAAATTAATTGACATCATATTTTGTTGTTGAATATTAATATGTTTTCAAACAATAAAATGCGCTTTGTGCGACATTTTATCAAGCAAATGTCACACTAAAGCACGCTCGTATTAAAAAAAGATAAAATAGGGCTAACTTTTTCCAAAATAGTACCACACTTGACCAAAATGGTAGAAAAAGTGAATAACATCTAGTTAGTATGTTAAACTTTGGTAGAACAAAAAAACGAATACCATTTTTCAATAATATCCGTTTTAGTGTTATCAGATTGCCTAATGGATGGCAATTAAAATACTTTATAAACTAACAAACTTCAGCTTTTTTATTAAAAGAAGATTGCTCTACAATATCGCATTGGTGCACACCTAATAGGGTAAATACTTTTTGAAGTGAGGCATACGATATATCTGGCTTGGCATGAATGGAACAAAATCCTGGCTTAGGTATTTTAACATCCTTAATTCCTTCTATTTCCAACGCTTTAATCTTTCTGCATAACCTAAATGCTAAATGTCTTTTGCCATTCGAGGCCAATTCGTTAAAAGTATACAAACATCCCTCTGGGTTTTGAACTAGAATAATTGGCGTTACAAAAGAGTAACCATGGCGCAATAGCATTCTGTCTATTTCAATAGCTTTACTGGTATTGTCCTTAACATGCATGCGCTTAGATAATAATGAATTGATTTCATTACCAGACAGTCGAACTGACTTTGAAGTTAATCTCGAATTCTCATACAGTTGAGCTGCATGAACCAAGATGGTAACTAAAGCAAGCATGATAAGTGACAAATACATAACACAAACTTTAACATTAATTATCTACCCAAACAAAATGATGCAAAATAATACCAAACTATTATAATATGATTCAAACAAAAAATAAAAAGTAGTTAAGCCAACTTATAAAAACATTTTATAAATAATATATTGATTAAAATTTACAAAGTAGTTCATGTTAAAAATTTCATTTTTGCATCAATATTTGCCACTGCATAATTGCCCATGTCTAAATCTATTTTTGTATTCCTTTTTTTGTTTTCGTTTAGATTTTGCTTTGCTCAACAGCCTCGAATTGGAATTGAAGCTGGAACGGGAATAAGTTTACCTTTTACTTCAGTTAACGGTTACCCATCGCCACTTGCTTATGCATCGCTAAGTTTAGCGCCTTTAAAACTTGGTCATTTTTCTTTTGATTACAACTTAGGATTACTTTGGGGTAGAGGAAAGATGACCAGCGACCTAGAAACATCTAATTCGAACTTAGGCAGCAACACTTTTAAATTTAAAACCACCTACACATCATACGGTTTTAATGGCTACCTCAATCTTCATCATGTTTTTAAATCAAGAAAAAAAGCGAAAAAGTACATCCCTTATTTACAATTGGGATTTGCAAACATGAAAGCAACCTCTAGTGCAGATAATTTAGACATTGATAATAATAAAACATACACTCAAAATTATTTCATTTCAATTTATGGCATATTGGTTAAAGTAAAACTCAATCATCAATTTGATTGGACCATTTATGCTAATGTAAATTTAACAGAAACCGAATACTTGGATGCCATATATTACGACAAGAAATATGATGCCATCGTAAACTTAAAAGCAGGGTTGGTTTATTACCCTGGAGCCAATAAAAAAAGAAATTATATTGCATGGCAACCCTACAAGAAAATTTGCCCTAAGTCATTGGCCTATTAACCCAATAAATATTAAGCCAATTAATTGCTATCGTGTTCCAATTTTGCTATTTACGGGGTGAAATAATTTGTTTTACTTCCTAATCATCCAACTGATATCATTTTTATTTCGTTTATTATCATAAAAAAGGATTTGCAGTGATGCACCTGTTTTTTATTTGAAAATTGCTTTTATGAAGCATGTAAAATCCTTGTTTATTTTGTCTGAAGGTGGTGTAACATCATTTCCAATCGAGAGTATCTTATTTGTAAAGCTCAATAATAAACTTATTGACATTCGATTTACTGATGGCAGAGAAGAAAGGTACCCACTTCATTTAACAAATATCCTAAACTGTGTATTTGACCTCACTAACTATTCTCAATTTTTCTTTGGTATAGAAGGAATATTGTTCAATCCGCTTCATACCGAAATTGTTAAATATGGTAAACCAAACCTTATGGAGTATGAGTTAATACCGAGAACAAATATGGAAAATATCAAATATACACTCCCAGCAAAAGAGGTGTTGCACCAATTGGCAAAAAGTAAACTGATTATTCAAAACGAAAGCGATTCGTATGCAATATTCTAAAATAATACAATTTTTAAACAAATAAGGGATATTAAACGTACTAATATTACTATTAATTTGAAAATAATATAAATTTGACTATGTACAAAAGTTTAAGCCTAAATACAATATTGGTTGTTGAGGATAATGAAAGACTCCGCGGCAACATTGTAAGTGCATTAGAATTTTACTTTCATGTAATATTTGCACAAAATGGAGCCGAGGGAATTAAGCAAGCCAAGTCGATAAAACCCGACCTGGTGATAACAGATATCATCATGCCTGAAATGAATGGTTATGAACTACTTTATTCGCTTAAAAAGGATGCTGACTTAAAACATGTCCCTGTAATTATGCTCACTGCCCTTGGTGCCGATGAAGACATTATTAAAGGCTGGGATATTGGGGCAGACGAATACATGGTTAAACCATTTAAAATGAATTTGCTTATTTCAAGAATTCAGAATTTAATAAAAAAGACCACTTATATTGGAGCAGCGCAGCAATCATTAAACAAACTTGAAGATCCCTTAATTCAACAAATTAATACGCACATAAATGACCATGTAGGTGATATTAACTACGCAGTTAATCACCTTGCCGATAGTTTAAACCTAACAAGCACTCAGTTAAACAGAAGGCTTAAAAAAATTGCTGGACAAAACACAATCACCTACATCAAAAATTTCCGTTTAGATTTTGCTAATCAACTGTTAAAATTTAAAAGTTATAACATTACTGAAGTGGCCCGTCAATCTGGGTTTAGTTCTTCTTCGTATTTTATAAAACAGTACAAATTAAAATTCGGAAAATCACCTAAACAAAACAGAAACAAATACACCAACAACGTTGAGCTTACTCAAATTTTGTAAGCATAAATAATGAACGTAATAAGTGAGGCTTTAATACAATTTATAAGCTAATACCTCAGAAGGTAAGTGATCAATGAAATTGTATTAAACGCTTTATTAATAACCACATTATTTTTATAATACCTATGGAAAACCATGTTCGTTTTTTGAGTTCTTTATTTAACGCTAAAAATAAACTTGGTTTAGCAGTAAGATGAAACCACACACACTTATTTAATGCTTGCAGCAACATCACTTCACCCCTTGTTTTAAGTATTATTTCATCAAAAAAAGCAAGTGTGCTTTTAAACCACAATAAGCTGTACTCATGGGTGTGGTGTCTGTTAAGAGATATTGCTAGCCTAAAGCGATCATCTGCATCTAAAACAGGAATAAGTTTTTGGATGAGTTCAATTTTTATTTTTGTATTCAATAAAGCAACTTGCTCCATGTTTTTTTTATGGGTGCCATTGTGGTAACGATATTTAATAAGCCGCTCATTTAAGTTCGCCATTCGGGTTAATGAAGAGCATTTAACCCACAGTGCCAAATCTTCTGCAAATTGGTAGTCTGCATTATATTTTATGTTGTTTAATTTAATAAAACTGGTCCTAAACATAACACTGGGATGCACAAAAGGAGAAGCATTTAAGGTGTGCCAAATAATATCATCATGTAAAACGGGTAAAGTCCTACTTCGCCCATTTATGCCAATATACTGTGTTCCTAAAATAGCTATATCAGGATTATTTAACAACATCTCTACCTGTTTTGTTAATCGATGTTTCAAGCTGATATCATCAGCATCCATGCGGGCTATAAAATCACCCTTGGCCAAAGTTAAACCATAATTTAGTGCCGATACAATACCTTGTTGTTTGGCAAATACATGGTATTTT